>NZ_JAKKSJ010000005.1:0-175549 GCF_025653365.1 Shewanella sp. SW32
GTGTGGGGTCTCCCCATGTGAGAGTAGGTCATCGCCAAGCGCCTAATTTAGGTTAACGTGTAGACGTTAAGCTAAAGGAGCGGTAGTTCAGTTGGTTAGAATACCGGCCTGTCACGCCGGGGGTCGCGGGTTCGAGTCCCGTCCGCTCCGCCAACATTAAGAGATAAGCCTCATCGAAAGATGAGGCTTTTTTCGTTATGGCGTTGCTGATATTTTCGTGTCAGTGACGCTAATGCTTCGGGCTCGAAGCATGTGGTTATCCTCATACTCGGCCATCATGTAGATGAAATCCTTATCAGAATATGAAGCTTTCGCTTCAATGTTAAAAATCAAAACCTACTTTTTTGCCGATCTTTATTCCACTTTATCAATATTGTTTCTTTCACGTTCTGAAAAGCTCCTGTGCGCGACTTGGCAGTATTGACCTGTGACACTGATCTCGGACAAATTAAACGGTATAATGCCTTATGTCTTTCATGAGTAACGAAAATGAATTGTCGTCTTGGGTGTGGTGCTTGCTGTATTGCGCCTTCAATAAGCAGCAGTATTCCGGGTATGCCAAAGGGTAAGGCGGCGGGTGAGCGTTGTGTGCAATTGAGCGATGCCAATTTATGTTTGATTTTCGGCTCGCCTGATCGTCCTGCGGTTTGTAGTGATTTCGATGCATCTGAAGATGTTTGTGGTCATTCGAACGAAGAGGCGATTTGGTTGATTACCCAACTCGAATCTCAGACCTCTCATTAAGTTTATCGCTGACAGGTGAAATATGCAGTTAACTCGTTATACCGATTTTGGCGTTCGTACCCTGATGTATTTAGCGGTTCAGCCAGATAGAACAACTTTATTTAGGATTGCTGAAATTACGCAGGTGTTTGATCTGTCACCAAATCATGTCTCTAAGATAGTGCATCATTTAGGCAAGATGGGTTACCTTGAAACCATCCGCGGTAAGATGGGTGGTTTCCGTTTGGGTAAGCCTGCGAGTGAGATTAACCTAGGCCAGTTAGTTCGAGTGTTAGAAAACTCACTCGCACCGATTGATTGCAGCAAACCTTACTGCCGATTTACACCAGCCTGTAAGCTTAAAGGCGTGTTAGCCCAGGCTGTTGAAGCTTATTTGAATGTGCTGGATCAATATACTTTGCTGGATATTGTGAGTAACCGTGATGAGTTAGTCGCCTTGCTGCCAGACTTTTCTATTTCAGTACTGCAACTGGAT
The DNA here is from genome assembly GCF_025653365.1 of Shewanella sp. SW32. Taxonomy (NCBI): domain Bacteria; kingdom Pseudomonadati; phylum Pseudomonadota; class Gammaproteobacteria; order Alteromonadales; family Shewanellaceae; genus Shewanella; species Shewanella sp. SW32. The sequence goes on from NZ_JAKKSJ010000005.1 coordinate 1,220, forward strand.
TAGTACCACTTTTAAGTGCAATACCGATGGGGAGCAAACTCGATGCTGGCACCAGATCAATCCCCTCGGTTTTAAGTCTGTGTAGGTTATCCTCCAAGAAGCGCATAGTTTCCGGATAAGGATGGGCAATCGCCACCAAGCTACCTTGGGTATGTGCCTGACTTATCATTAAGTTAAATTGTCTCTCGAGTGCATTGGCACTGGTATCATTGTCTAGAAACAGTTGGCGTTTTAGTAAAGGAATGCCTAGCTTATCTGCGTTATCCCCTGCCTTAGTGAATCGTGTTGTCATACTATCGACAAAATATAGCTGCTTTTGTTTGAGTGTTTCCATGACCCATAGCATGGGATCGTCCAGTTGAGTTAATAGACTCCCCATGTGGTTATTGGCACCTTTGGCAAAGGGAACGCTGTTAATCGCATCAATAACACTGGTGCGAATTTGTGCCTCAGTCATCGTATTGGTTAACCCCCCCAGCCCTAATGTCTTACCATTAAGCGCCTGCATGGGAAGATGTAGCATAATTTCGTGGCCTTTTTGGTGTCCTGCGTTAGCGAGTTCTTTGCCAAGTGGGGTATGAGGTAATACAGCGAGTGTTACTGTATTGGGCAGTGCCAGCACGGCTTTATCTGTATGACGATAACCTATGTCATCAATAATGAGTGCAAGCTGGGCTGCATAGCTTTGAGAAATGCTTAGGGCCAATAGGGCCAAGGAATAAAGTAAGCGCACAATTTCTTCTTATTCGTCATGGTGCTGTATCCATGCAATGGCAGAGGTCACTTGATGATCTTGGGCCAGTGATGCATGGGCTGATAGGGCGTCGATTATAGCTAAATTACCAACGCCGGAACCAGTTTCGGCGGCAATTTTTATGTCGGGGATGATCCCTATGTTGTGAATGTTTTCACCTCTAGGAGTATTGTACTGGGCAATTGTGAGTTTAATCGCGTTACCATCTTCTAAGATGGGGATCAGGCTTTGTACTGTACCTTTGCCAAAACTGGTCTCACCTAAGAGTTTTGCACGACCATTTTCTTGTAATGCGGCGGCGAGAACTTCGGATGCAGAGGCCGAGCCTTTGTTGATTAACACTAGCATAGGCACGTTAGTTAACATGGTTTGCGGTGAGGCATAGTAGTCAGAGTTGGCGTCGAAGAAGCGGCCAGAGGTCGAGACTATGCGTCCTTTGGCGAGAAAGAGATCCGCAATTTTAACCGCTTGGTCGAGTAGGCCGCCGGGATTATTACGTAGGTCTAAGATAAGTCCTGTGAGTGGTTTCTTTTGCCATTGGCTGAGCGAGCGCACCATATCTTCGGTAGAGTTTTCTTGGAAGTTGCTTAATCTGACATAGCCAATATTGCCATCAAGCAGTTGAGTGCTGACCGACTCTATAGTGATATTGCTTGGCTTGAGTGACACTTTAAAGATGGCATCGTCATTACTGTGTTTTAGCTCTAAGTTAATACTCTGATTATTGAGACTATGTCTTTTTATTTCAGTAAGGATATCGGCTAGATTCGTTTCAGTCGCCAGGGTGTCGTTAAGTTTAATAATAATATCACCCGCACGTATTCCCGCTTGCTCTGCGGGAGAATGGGCAAAGGGGGCTATGATGCTGATGTGGTCTTTTTGGGCCGCGACTTCGAAACCGAAACCAAAATATTCGCCGCGATTAGAATCTTTAAGATCGAGTAATTCTTGATGATTCAAGAAGCTGGAATAGGGGTCGAGATGTTCAAAAATGCCTTTGATGGCGGCCTGCACGAGCTCTTCTTTGGGAACGGTTTTGATATAGTAAGTTTCAACCGTTTCAAGCACATCTTGCAGTAACGGATAGTCAAAATTGCTGCGATAGGACTTAGCATTTTCTTGACCAGAGAGGCTGATGGATAGGCCTAAAGTGAGACCTAATCCAACGCAACTGATATAGCGGATCATGTATTTCATAACGGTCCCCTGTGATAAGGGGACCGTTATGATTAGCGACAGTATTTCGCTGGATCGACGGCTTGCCCTTTATGCCTTATTTCAAAGTATAGGCCAGGCTCGCTCTGTCCACCTGAACGTCCGACTAAAGCAATCGCTTCACCGCTTTTTACCATCTCACCAGGGCTTTTTAGTAGGGTTTGAGCGTGACCGTAAAGACTCATATAACCTTTCCCGTGATCGATGACCATAACAAGACCAAAACCGCGTAACCAGTCGGCATAAATGACTTTACCACCTGAAACGGCTCGAATATTTTGCCCTTCTGGTGCAGACAACATAGTGCCTTTCCACACGACTTGACCGGAACGTTGGCTACCAAAGCTAGCACTCACACGACCTTTTGTCGGCCATTTAAGTTTGCCACTTTGTTTACCAAATCCTTCCATCGAGGGATTATCTTTCATGGCCCGCAGCGCTTGTTCAACGACGCGCTTTAAGCTGGCCTCTTCAATTTGCAACTGCTCAAGCTCTGCCCCCTTAGAATTTAAGGTGCGTTGCAGCTCTTTGATGGTCAGTTGACGCTGATCTTGCTCTTGGCTCAAACGTTTAGCTTGTACTTGTTGTTCGGCCACGAGTTTCGTTAATTGCTTTTGCTTACTCGTTTGCGACACCTTGATCTCATCTAGCTCGGTCAAGGTTTGCTTTAATTCGTTGATCGACTTCATTCGCGCTTTATTGAGGTATTGGTAATAAGCCAACATACGCTCGATAGTGGCGGGACTTTGCTGATTAAGCATCATCTTAGTGTAATCGTGATTACCGGCAAGATAGGCGCTCGACAGCTGTTTCGACAGTGTTTGTTGTTGAGTCACCTTAAGCGTTTCTAACTCATCTTGACGTTGTTTTAGCTCGGCAAGTTTAGTGTCGATTTGCGCTAAGCTATTTTTGGTGCTGTTGACTTTTTTGGCCGCTGACGCAATCGCTTCTTCATCGCTACGCAGCAATGACAGCAGCTTTTCTCTTTGTTTACTGGTGGTTTTTAATGCGCTTTGTTGTTGATTTATTTGCGTTTGGATTGATTTTAACTCGGACTTACGCTTCTCCAAATCAGAAGCGTGTGCCGAGAAAGATAACATCATAAAGCCAGCAATAATGCTGGCTTTAACAAGGAGTCGAGTGCTCACTAGGTAACGGTTACTCTTTTATGTGGATTAAGGGTTTGCCCGTCATCTCAGCTGGAATGGCTTCGCCGATCAAGGTCAAGATGGTAGGTGCAACATCGCTGAGTTTACCACCTTCATCTATGGTCGCATCGCGTCCAACAAAGACGAAAGGCACGAGTTCACTGGTGTGGGCCGTGTGAGCCTGACCTGTGGTTTCGTCGGTCATTTGTTCGGCATTGCCGTGGTCGGCGGTAATAATACATTCTCCGCCCACTTTCGCCAGCGCATCAACCACACGGCCGATACAAGCGTCGACAGCTTCACAAGCTTTAACGGCGGCATCGAAATTACCTGTGTGGCCAACCATGTCACCATTGGGGTAGTTACAGATGATCACGTCGTACTTGGTTGATTCAATTGCTGCGACTAATTTGTCAGTCAGCTCAGCTGAACTCATCTCAGGCTGTAGATCGTAAGTTGCCACTTTAGGCGAGTTGATTAGGATGCGATCTTCTCCCTCGAATGGCTCTTCTTTACCGCCGTTAAAGAAGAAAGTCACATGGGCGTATTTCTCCGTTTCAGATATACGCAGCTGAGTACGACCTTGTTTCTGCAGCACTTCACCTAAGGTATTCACTAAGTTTTCAGATGGATAAGCGATAGGTGCTGTGATGTCGCCAGCATACTCAGTCAAAGTGACGAAGTGCATTTTCGGCATAACAGCGCGTTCGAAACCATCGAAGTCTGGGTGAATAAAGCTACGGGTGATTTGACGGGCGCGGTCAGCACGGAAGTTCATAAAAATCAGGGCATCGCCGTCTTTTAAGGTCGCAACTTGACCGTTGGCATCTGTGATCGCCGATGAAGAGACGAATTCGTCGTTCTCGTTACGCTCGTAAGCCGCTTCTAATGCTGTAACGGCATTGTCGTATTGGAATTTTGACTTGCCTTGGGTGATTAAATCGTAGGCTTGCGACACGCGATCCCAACGATTATCCCTGTCCATAGCAAAGTAACGACCAATAATCGATGCGATACGGCCATGGCCTAATGTAGTAAACAGATCATCAAAATGGCTCAAGCTGCCCTTAGCGCTGCGCGGTGGCGTATCGCGTCCGTCGAGGAAAGCGTGCAGATAAACCTGAGTTGCACCGCGCGCAACGGCCATACGGCACATAGCTTCGATATGCTCTTCATGGCTGTGGACGCCGCCGGGGGAAAGCAAGCCCATAATGTGCACGGCTCCGCCAGCTTTGATGGCTGAGTCTACCGCATCACATAGCGCAGGATTTTTTTCAAACTCATGATCTGCAATGGCTTTACTGATACGAGTGAGTTCTTGATAAACCACACGGCCAGAGCCTAAGTTAATATGGCCAACTTCAGAATTTCCCATCTGGCCATCAGGTAAGCCAACATCTAAGCCAGAACCTGAAATCAAACTATGGGGATATTTAGCGTTGAGACGGTCGAGTACCGGAGTCTTGGCGTGGAAAATCGCATTATTATGCGTGTTTTCACGGTAGCCCCAGCCATCGAGGATCAACAACGCGAGCGGACGTTTAGCTGTCGTCATAGTGATACCTTTAAGTTTTATAGAAGCGATAGAAATCTGAAATTGGTCAAATATTACTACGTTAGCGGGGTATGAAAAAGCGCTTTACCCCGATTAAGGTCATCGAATCACTAATTCGCCCGATTCTGTGAGTGGCTTGTGACAAGTACAGAGTCAATTGCACTAAAAGTGCGATCTCGAACTGTGACTAAACTGCTGCATTCTGCCAAGGCAATCGGTATACTCTGTGCCCTTATCGAATTTTCGCCATTTATGCGGGCAATCATCATGCAAGAATATATCGAATTTTTTAAAGCTCACTCAATGCTCAGTTTGGCTTGGGTGGGATTATTTGTTGTGCTTGTCGCGAGTATCATCAAATCGAGCATGTCAAAAATCAAAAGTATTTCTCATCAAGAATTAACGATTATGGTGAATAGACAGGATGCTAAAGTGGTTGATGTGCGCTCGAATGACGAGTTCCGCAAGGGCCATATTGTTGATGCACTTAACGTTACGCTCGCCGATATTAAAAATAATCAGATATCAGCCCTTGAAAAGTATAAAGCCAGTCCCATTATATTGGTATGCAATGCTGGCATGACCTCGTCTCAAGCCGCTCAGCTTTTGAGTAAGCAAGGTTTTGAAAACCTGTACAACTTGAAAGGTGGTATGGGTGAATGGCAGGCAGCAAATATGCCTGTTTCAAAAAGCAAAAGATAAGTTGTCGGCGGCAGTTATGATTTCAGCTGCACTCAATCCACAGGATAGTGCAGTAATAAAGTCATCATTGTTTGGCATACTGATCCTACGGTCGCTAAGGGCTTAATGTAAGTTTTTAGACTGGTTCGATCGATACCCGAATATGGGTACAAGTTGGGATGATACCGAGATCTGATATAGGCCTTGAGTAACATAAGCCCCGAGCCAATTTACGTTCATATAGTAATTGGCTTTCAAATAATAATTGGCTTTCAACGAAAAGCCGATACAACATTGATAGGATAGGTAGGAAATTATGGCTGAAGTAGCAAACAACGAACAACAAGCCCCACAATTCAACATCCAACGTGTTTACACTAAAGATGTGTCTTTCGAAACGCCTAACAGCCCAGCGGTATTCCAAAAAGAATGGAACCCAGAAGTTAAGTTAGATTTAGACACGCGCAGCGCTAAATTAGCTGATGATGTGTATGAAGTTGTCCTGTCTTTAACTGTGACTGCACAAAACGGTGGCGATACTGCTTTCCTATGTGAAGTACAACAAGCCGGTATCTTCTCTATCACTGGTCTGACTGAGCCACAATTGGCCCATTCATTAGGAGCATACTGCCCTAACATCCTATTCCCATATGCTCGCGAAACCGTGGGCAGCTTAGTTGGTCGTGGTACTTTCCCACAACTGAACTTAGCACCTGTTAACTTCGACGCGCTGTTTGCCCAATACGTGCAACAACGTCAAGCTGCTGCGACTGCACCAGCTGCCGAAGAAGCTAACGCTTAATTACATGAAAAACTCTGCCGATATCACGGTATTAGGGGCGGGCTCTTATGGCTCCGCCCTTGCCATTTCTTTAGCCAGCAACGGTCATAAGACCTTGTTATGGGGACACGATCCTGTCCACATGCAAACGCTCGCTCAAGACAAGTGCAACCAAGCTTTTTTGCCTGGTATTGCGTTTCCTGATTGTTTACAGATCGAAGCCGATTTAGCTAAAGCCTTAGCCGCCAGCAACAATGTGTTAGTGGTCGTGCCAAGCCATGTGTTTGGTACTGTGCTTGAGCAAGCTAAACCGTTACTCCGTAGCGATGCGCGCATCGTATGGGCAACGAAAGGGCTTGAGCCTGAAACCGGACGTTTGTTGCAAGATGTGGCCCGTGATGTGTTAGGTGAGCAATATCCGCTGGCGGTGTTATCTGGGCCGACCTTTGCGAAAGAACTCGCCATGGGTTTACCTACGGCCATTTCGGTTGCGGGCACTTGTCCTACGTTCACTAACGATCTCGTCGAGCTGTTACACAGCCCTAAACGTTTGCGGGTTTACGCCAACGACGACTTTACCGGACTGCAACTTGGCGGCGCGGTAAAGAACGTGATCGCGATTGGCGCGGGCATGTCCGACGGTATCGGCTTTGGTGCCAATGCCAGAACAGCCTTGATTACCCGTGGTTTAGTCGAATTGACGCGTTTAGGCGAAGCCTTAGGTGCCAATGCAGCCACCTTTATGGGAATGGCGGGGTTAGGCGACTTAGTGTTGACCTGTACCGACAACCAATCCCGTAACCGTCGTTTCGGTTTAGCCTTAGGTAAAGGCTGTGATGTGATGACTGCACAGGCTGAAATTGGCCAAGTGGTTGAAGGTTATCGCAATACCAAAGAAGTGTTTACGCTTGCGAAACGCCTCGGGGTTGAAATGCCGATCACTGAGCAGATTTACCAAGTCTTGTATCAAGGCAAAGCGCCGGTCGATGCTGCTAAAGAGCTGCTCAGCAGAGAAAAGAAATCAGAAACGCCTACGCAATAAACCGCGAGCCGTGATGATGCTGTAATGCCGAATAAAAGAAAGGGTGCTAAAATAGCGCCCTTTTTTGTGCCCGGACTTCTGGTGTGCAAGATGTATCCCCGGTCATCAGGGCCCTTGATGTTCTCGACATCAGGCGGGCATTTCCTCCATCCCTGGAGGTCAGATGGTGAAAGAGGGGATTTGTGTCTAACGTTTGAGCCTATCTTTGCTCCGTTTAGCTGTTGCATGACTTGCTGGCTAAAGGTTAGCGAGTCAGCAAACTGCCCGTTAGCAGCCAATATCAATCAATTATCTGTGTGGAGTAAGAGCGTGAAACATCATGATGTCATTATTATCGGAGCCGGCGCCGCGGGATTAATGTGTGCAGCGACCGCAGGTTACCGAGGCCGTGATGTACTCGTACTCGACAATGCCAAGCAAGCCGGGCGTAAAATCCTCATCAGTGGCGGCGGGCGTTGTAACTTTACCAACCTTAAAGTCGAGCCCGCTAATTTCCTCTGTGGCAATCCCCACTTTGTTAAGTCGGCACTCGCGCGTTATCCCTCGCAGCAGTTTATTGAATTAGTCGAGCGTCACGGCATTGAATACCACGAACGTGATCACGGCCAATTGTTCTGCAATGACTCGGCTAAAGAGATAGTCACTATGCTATTGACTGAGTGTGAATGGGCGGGCGTGACGATTAAGCTGCGCACCGATATTCTGGCCGTTAAAAAGACCGAAGCAGGGCGCTTTGAGCTCAACACCTCTAACGGCGAACTGAGCTGCGACTCACTGGTTATCGCCACGGGCGGCTTATCCATGCCTAAACTCGGCGCCACGCCTTACGGTTATCAACTGGCCGAGCAGTTTGGCCTAAAAGTATTGCCAACTCACGCGGGTCTGGTGCCTTTTACATGGCACAGTGAAGATAAAATTCGTTTCGAGCCTTTGTCTGGCATCGCAGTGCCGAGCCGCATTACCGCCAAAGATGGCACTGCATTTAGCGAAGCGCTGCTATTCACTCACCGTGGCTTATCTGGCCCCGCAATTTTGCAGATTTCCAACTATTGGAAAGCGGGCGAAACCGTAGAAATCGATCTTTTGCCGAATATGGATTTGGCGCAATTGCTAGAGCAACAGCTCGCCGCACATCCAAAACAAAGCCTGCGCAACACCCTCAGCCAATGGTTGCCTAAACGGCTGGTGGAAGTGTTATTCGATGAAGCCCTGTTGAATAAAGCGTTAAATCAGCTAGTGCACGCCGAGCGCGCAACACTGGTGGATGATATACACCACTGGACAGTATTGATGAACGGCACCGAAGGCTACCGCACCGCCGAAGTGACGTTAGGCGGCGTTGATAGTAATGAGCTGTCTTCCAAAACCATGGAAGCCAGCAAAGTCGCCGGACTCTACTTTATCGGTGAAGTCATGGATGTAAGTGGTTGGTTAGGCGGGTTTAATTTTCAATGGGCCTGGGCATCTGGCGTGGCTGCAGGACAAGCGGTTTAGTCTTGATTTGGCACAATAAAGTTTGTACACTGTTGAAAAAGTTTGTACACAAATGCAATTTGGAATAATAAAGTTTGTACACTAAGCTATAATATAGTCTGTCGAATAGGATAGAGTATATGTTGTGGCTGGACGAAGAAAACTTGCAAATCTCGCTGATTTCAAGCGGGCTTTAAAACAAAAATATGGCTTAGGTGAAGGCGCCAATTACACTCCTTGGATAAGAGTTCAGGATGTTAAGTCTCATGGGCTCAGCGGTAAGATTGACGGAATAAAATCGGGCCGAATTCACCATACCTTATCTGAGCAAGAGACATGTTTTTTCTATTTAGCGGAGTTTTCCGATTCAGTTACCGATATTCGGGAACAGTTTCCTCTGCTTCCTCTCACTCTTTCATTAAAAATATCTAAGTTACTCGACGTTGAGCACCCCAAGCATCCAATAACCAAAGATCCTATTATTATGACTACGGACTTCCTTTTAACCTGTAGTGATGGAAAGCGGATTTGGTATGAAGCTGTGTCTGTAAAGCCTAGTGAAAAGCTTTTAGATAAGAGGACGGCAGAAAAGCTGGATATTGAAAGAGTTTGGTGGGAGTTATTAGGTGTTCCCTTTCACGTATTTTGCCTGTCAGAACTGAATCAAATTAAGTCAAGGAATATTCAGTGGATTACTGATCCTCAACGTAAGAAGTACTCATCACCTTCGAACAAAGTTAGAGAAGAAGCCAAGCGTTTGTTGACGGTGGGTACAATGCAATTAAGTGATGTTCGCGACACGTTTTCTCATCAAATCGGTATATCGAATGACGAAGCATTGATTTTGTTAAAATATTTGATAGCTGACAAAGAAGTGATTGTAGATTTGGCGCGACCCATAGTTCTATCTGGGATGATAGAAATTGTTCAAGTTAAGATGGATGGGAAATCACAGCAATATGCAAGTTGAATTAAATAGCGTTTGGCGAGTTCATAACTTGGATGGTCTTGGGGATGGCCTTTACAGGGTTTTGCAACTGTATACAAAGGAACATATCGTTATTTTGTTTCCTTTGCTCGAATCAAAGGCTTTGCAACGACCACTTAAGCTTGATTTTGACTTTTTTAACGAGGCGATTAAAACGGGTAATTCCGAATTAACCCCATATGAGCTTCCATATTATCAATTACAGTCAGAAGACGATATTTCAGAGAGTTATCTTGTAAAAAGAGATGAAAAATATCGACTTATTATGGGCTTAGTGTCTAATCCCAATTTTTTGCTAAATTTGGTTGAGCAACCTCGTAGCAAAGCTGTTTCGATACACGCGAAAGCCCACAACACATATGTGCAGAATATCTATCGAACACTAAATCTTTATTGGAAATATGGTCAAGAACGAAATGCACTCTTACCGAGCTATAAGAACTCTGGGGGCAGAGGTAAATCAAGAGTAGCTGGCGTAACAAAGCGTGGCTCTCCAATACAGCTCTCCAGTCCAAGTATTGAAGCGCCTGAAGGTGTGAATACCACTGAGCAGGATAAGGCTTTGTTTCTTAAGGCGATGAAGGAGTTTGGACTCAAAGGTGAAAAAGTAAAGTTCAGTAGTGTGTATGACAAAATGCTTAAGGAATACAAACAATATGCAGAGGAGCTAATTGCTGCTGAATCTGAGTCACGTGAAGCTTTAGTACCTAATTATCGAGCATTTGTTTATTGGGCTAAAAAACTAGTTCCAGCACAAATACTACTACGTAAACAAACAAATCAGGGTGACTTTGACCGCAATAAGCGAGGCTTAAAAGGTTCTGCTACTGATCATACAGAAGTTCCTGGCAGTTGCTTTGAATTGGATGCAACGGTTTTAGATGTACATATTGTTTCGGATTTTCAGAGAAATCATGTATTGGGGAGACCAACCGTTTATTGTGTGGTTGATAAAGAAAGTCGCATGATTGTCGGGCTGCATGTCTCCATGGAATACGCTTCTTGGAGGGCTGGTCGGCAGGCTTTAATCAACAGCTTTACCTCTAAGAAAGAGTATTGCGCAGAATTTGGCATTGAAATAGAAGAAGCTGATTGGCCTTGTAATCATATACCTCAACGATTGCTTTGTGATCGAGGTGAGTTTATTTGTCAGGATGCCGAAAATCTCGCTGTGCCATTGATTGGCCACTTGAGTATTGCTCCACCATACAGGGCGGAATTGAAAGGTATAGTAGAACAACGTTTCAATATCCTGAACGAGAAGCTAGTTCATGAGCTGTTAGGGACGACGAAAGGGCGGCATTATATCAGAGGAGATAGAGATCCAAGGTTAGATGCTACTTTTACGCTCAGAGAAATAACCAAGCTCCTTATTGATGAAGTTTTAGAGCACAACAGTTCAATTTTTAAAGATTTAGCCAAGCAAAGTACATTACTTATTGAGTCAGGACTTTCTCCAACCCCTATAAACTATTGGAATCTACATGTTAAAGCGCAGCGTCATGCTTTAAGTCGTGCTGACGAGGCTCATATTCGTTCTCGCCTATTGCCTACAGTAAGAGTGACCATGACAGGCAAAGGAATTCGGCTGAACGATCAAATGTATTATGACTCAGATCATGCTGATTTTGATACGTGGAAAGTAATCGCGAGAAATAATGGTTCATGGCAACTAGATGCTTTAGTTGATCATGATAATTCAAGTTTCATATTTGTCAGGCTTGAGGAAGTAAGTGGCTTTACCCGATGTTACCTGATGAAGGAGTCGGTTAATTTTGCTCATAGGCATCAAGCAGACATCCTGTATTTTGAAGACTGGATTAAGTTGGAAAAAAACAAAGCTAAGCCAACAGCGAAATCGATAGAGCGTCACCAGAGAAGAAATCAGGTTATCGAAACTGCAAAAGAAGAAGCTGCATTGGCCCCGTCGCTAAGTTCAAAATCTGAGAGAACAAAGGGCATGAAAGCAAGGAGAAGGGAGGCTATTCTTGCACAGAGGGTTGAGGACAGAGAATCCAAACTTCATCAAGCTCAGCCTGATATGGAATCGGATATACCTAGTGGATATCTTGATGACAAGAAGAAAAAAGTAATTTCATTGCTCAAGCGAAAAAAAGGCCAACAATAATGAGATGTGAAGATGCCATCTACCATGAAGCGATATTACCCGAGCATCGTGGTAATCCTTTGATTGAAGCTTTGCCACCTAAGGTTGAGGATGATGAGTTAGTTATTAAGCTGAGTAATTATCCAGAGAGGCTCATTGAGGAAACAACGTTAGAGGCAATTGAAAGGTTGGACTATCTCACCCGATTAAAAACGTTGAGGCAGCCACTGCCGCTCTATTTTGATGTCTTTAGGGCCATAGAAGTGGCAATCAAAGAGGGATATTCAGCAAAAAATCCTTTATCTCCCACAACAATGAACTATCTGCACTACTCATCCGAGAATAGACCCAATGTTGAACCCAGAACAGGTTTCTTTAAGCCAAAGGGCAGTGGAATTACAATAATCGGGGAAAGTGGAGTTGGTAAAACCTGCATGCTTGAGCAGGTATTAAACTGTTTTCCTGACGTCATAGAACACCGCTATTACCAGAACAAAGTGTTAGCAATCCCGCAAGTTGTGTGGATAAAAGTCGATTGTCCAGATGACTCAAGTGTTAAAGGTCTTTGTCATCGTATATTAGAGCAAATCGATCAAAAATTAGGACACCCTCCAACAAAACCTGCGGGAACAATAGCTCTTCTACTTCAACAAATTGAATCGAAAATGAAGTCAAACTTCCTTGGAATTTTGGTTATTGATGAAATGCAAAACCTAAACCTTGCTAAAGCAGGCGGTGCCGATCGACTTTTAGGCTTTTTGCATAACTTAGTTAACAATTTAGGTATTCCGATACTTTTCTGTGCAAACCCTCCGTTCGATGAACTCTTAAGTAAGAGTTTTAAATCAGCGCGACGAGCGGAAAGTAGTGGCTATTTCGATGTAGAACTAATGAAGAATGATGATGAGTGGGAATTGTTTGTAGATGAGCTTTGGGGTTTGCAGTGGACCAATGTTGAAACTCCGTTGACCCCAAGTTTGAACAATAAACTTTACTCACTGTCTGCTGGTAATATGGATTTGGCTGTTCGAATTTATTATTCAGCTCAAAAGGCAATTATTGGTTCTTCAGACGAGAGGATTACTGAAGAGGTTCTTGAGCTTGGAGCTAGTATTGCTATACGGGCAACGAAAAAGCTAATAGAAGAAATGAGGAAGAAACACGCTATTTCTATTCTAAAACGAAATCGAAAAGATGGTAGCACTGAAGCTGACAGCCATCTGCGTGAAGATGTTTCATCGAAAGAAGTCATCAATACTAAATCTAAAGCTATAACGATACCAGGAGACTTGACTCGTCCGCATCACCCTGAGTTCCTTGAAGAACTAACCGAACTAGTTTTTGCAGAAGATTTGAGTGATCGGATATTGGATACTAATCTGATCCAGAGGGCTTCTCAGGATAGTGATCCACTTGAAAACCTCAGGGCTTCGGGCGTTTTGTGTGACGACCCATTGGAGACGTTTAGTTAGAATTTAGCTGTATGGCAAATCCTTCGGAGGTGATATGCGTTTACCTGATGCATTACCCGATGAACTACTATTTAGTCGAATGATTAGATATTGCAGTGTAGGCGCGGTTCCCATACCTGAATTTCTCAAAAGCGTATACGGAGACCATAGAGCAAGTATTAACCCGATACTTACTGCTGGCTTAAGTTCGCTTTCAAGCCTTTACCGTGAGAGCAAGAATGACCTGCTAATGGATCAAACTCTTGCTCCGTTGTTTATGCATTATTACCCGCAATACAAAGCCAAATTATCAGAAGCTATATCTTCAACGGACAATTACACTGCTATTAGGTTAAGCCAGCTTTCGTGCGTGAGAGAACATACACAACTCACCCTCAAAATGTGCCCTGTGTGTGTTCAGGAAGATATCAGACAATTTGGTGTGGCGTACTGGCACCGAGTGCATCAAATACCTGCTATCGAATCTTGTTGTGATCATAAGCAGCAACTAGTGCATGTTCGACTTCCTAAACGATTAAAGTTAGCAGTTGGGTATCCTTCTTTTTTTGAAACTGAGTATCAAGAAAGTAGCGATGAAAGCTATCGTTTGGCGCAGTTTTCTCGGCAGGTACTTCTAGAACAATCAAATAATATTTCTACATTTAGGACAGATAGTTACTCTGATAAATTATCGAATCTTGGCTATGTCACCAAGAGTGGTCGAATACGCAGGGTAAAGTTACTCTCTGACTTTTATACGTTTACAAGCCAATTGCATTATCTATCTTCAAACGTTCTACCATCATCAGAATCGGATTTTAAGTACATTACCAACTTGCTCTATAACCAGTATTCACAGCATATTTTTAAGTACTTAATTTTTGAATACTGGTTATCGAAGCAGCGAAGGATTAGAAAAACACCAGAAATAATCAGTGAACATAGTACCGATAGTACCCATAATCTAGAGCAAGAATGTTTGGTTCTCCTAAAGCAAGGGCTATCAATTTCATCGATAAGCAAGCAAACAGGAAAGAGTCGGACTTATGTAAAATCCGTGGCGTATTCTTTTGGGATGCTGGATCTGTTTGACCCCACGAAGCTAAAATCATCGCTTAGAGAGCGCGTTATTGCTCTTGCACAGAACGGTTTTCATCGCTCTGAGATCGCCCGACGCTTATCTGTATCGACAGGAAGTGTTGAAATGTTGATTTCGAGCGTAAATGGGCTGGTTGAGTGGAGAAAGCAGTGTAAGCATGAATCGAAACGGCGACGCTACAAATGCCAGATACTTCGATACCGATACAATAATCCGTTAAGGATTAGAAAAGAGATAAAGCGAGATTGTAACGCAGCGTTTTACTGGCTATATCATCATGAACCTGAATGGCTTGAATCCGTACTACCCAAGCCATCCCACCCACATCGACATCCTAGGATTAGGCTGAAATAACACCGATTCTAAATTTGAGGCATCAAATCGCACAAAATTTAGACATCACCTTCATTTTTTGATGGAAAAAATACAGTAGATAAAAAGTGTAAAACACCTTGACGTTAATCTAGGTGCATACTAATATGACCTTATTACATCATCTGTAGGTGCTCTACTGCATTTTATTTGGTGTGATTGATGAGGTTCAGGCGGCCACCTGAACCTCATCTAAACCTCAATACGACGATAGACATATAGGAGATTTATTTATGCATCAAGATTACCAAATAACCGCTCGTGTGCAAGAAATTACAGCGACTTTCATTCAGAAAAAGCTTCTGAATGAAGGCGGTTATCCTCACAATATTCAAGAAACCCTTGTTCCTATTAGTGGAAAAGCTCAAAAGCGTGCGCAATATCAGTTTCCAAAAGCGGCAGAAGAAAATGACTCAATTATTTGTGAATATGATCGTGTGATGAACATTTATAACAAATATCACCATGACACACGAAAGAAGCTCACAGTAATCATGGAGCAGTGGTTTTTGGACGAAGCAAAACGGTGTGGGTGGGCTGATGCAAAGTTTTACAAATGTGATGGTTCGACTAAAAAAGCCTGTTTTCTAGTAAAGCAAGCCGATTCGGAGAGTTTTTATGCTTCAAAACACTAATCTTCGATTACTCAGTGAAGTAGCCGATATTCGGACTGGGTACACATTTCGAGAAAAGGTGGAAGAAGTTGAGGCAGAAACGGGCAGTGCTCGTATTGCTCAGATTAAAGATGTGCGTGAGATAGCTGAAATTTCAAATTCTTTCTTGCTTGATCCAAGCAAACTCCCTGCTATTGACTGGCAGGGTAAAGATAAAGCATTAGTCGAGTCTGGAACGGTAATACTGCCTTCAAGAGGTTCGAGAGGCGGTTACTTCCAAGCATCCTGTGTTGTTGATAATTCGGAAGATTCATTACCTTTGGTGGTAACGAGTCAGTTCTTAGTGATTACACCAACGGTTGAGGTGTTACCCGAATTCTTGTGTTGGTCATTAAACCAACCTTCAATTCAATTTTTACTGTCTGAAGGTGCAGGAAGTCAGGGGTCATCGATGGCTGTCATGCTTAAAACATCTATTGGCAATGAGATAAAGCTCAATATCCCATCTATCGAGACACAAAAGAAAATACTTCACCTCAATCAGTTATGGGAAAAAGAGCAGGCATTAACCCAAGCTCTGCTAATGAATCGAAAAACAATGCTTCAAGGCATGTTTCAACAATTACTTAATGAGACTAAATAACGATGAATACCCCAATCAACCAAAGCGAAATCAACAAAGCCGTATGGAATGCCTGTGATACTTTTCGTGGCACGGTAGATCCATCGATTTACAAAGACTTTATCCTCACCATGCTGTTCTTAAAGTACATCTCCGATGTACATCAAGACAAAGTGGAAGATCTGAAAAAAGAATACGGCGATATTCCTGAACTGATCGCTGAAATGCTTGAAAACCAGTCGTTTAAAATTCCAACTGGCAGCTCGTTCTGGGATTTGTATGAAGCACGTTTTGAAGTAGGTAATGGTTCACGAATTGATACCGCGCTCCACGCGATTGAAGAAGCGAATACCAAACTCAAAGGTGTGTTCCAAGACATCAGCTTTAACACTGACAAACTCGGTGATGAAAAGCAGAAAAACGATATTCTGCGCCACTTATTAGAAGACTTTGGCAAACCAACCCTTAGCCTACGTCCAAGCCGTGTCGGCTCACTGGATGTGATTGGCAATGCCTACGAATACCTCATTAAACACTTTGCTGCTGGTAGCGGTAAATCGGCAGGCGAATTCTACACCCCTGCGGAAGTTTCGGATCTGCTGTCGATTATTCTTGCACCACAAGAAGGCGATACCATTTGCGACCCTGCCTGTGGATCGGGCTCATTGTTGATGAAGTGTGGCAAGCAAGTACAGAAGAACTTTGGTGGTTCGAAGAAATATGCCCTGTATGGTCAGGAAGCGATTGGCTCAACCTGGTCACTGGCGAAAATGAACATGTTTCTGCATGGCGAAGATAACCACCGCATTGAATGGGGCGATACCATTCGTAACCCGAAACTTCAGGATGCCAACGGTGGCTTGCTACACTTTGATGTGGTAACCGCTAACCCGCCATTTAGTTTGGATAAATGGGGCCACGAAGATGCTGAAAGCGATCACTTTGGTCGCTTCCGCCGTGGTGTGCCGCCCAAAACCAAGGGCGACTATGCGTTTATCTCGCATATGATTGAAACCCTAAAACCACAATCGGGAAGAATGGGTGTAGTGGTTCCGCATGGTGTGTTATTCCGCGCCTCATCAGAAGGCCAAATCCGCCAACAATTGATAAAAGAAAACCTGTTGGATGCCGTAATCGGTCTGCCAGAAAAACTCTTTTTTGGCACTGGGATTCCTGCGGCCATTCTGATTTTAAAAAAGCACAAAGACGATAACAAGGTTCTGTTTATTGATGCCTCGCGTGAGTTTAAACCAGGCAAAAACCAGAACGTACTGACCGAAGAGAATATCCAGAAGATTGTCGATACCTATCAAGCCCGTGAGAGCGTGGATAAATACGCGTATCTGGCGACGTTAGAAGAGATTGCCGAGAACGACTACAACCTTAATATTCCGCGTTATGTTGATACCTTTGAGGAAGAAGACGAAATCGACCTGATGGCTGTGCGTAATGAACGCTTAGCTCTGCAAAGTGAACTGGCGGATCTAGAAGCGGAAATGGCAGGTTATCTGGAGGAGTTGGGTTATGGTGCCTAAGGATTGGAATCAAGCCACGTTGGAATCTCTTTGTCATGCACCTATAACTTATGGCGTGTTGAAACCTGGAGAGTACTGTACAAATGGAACTCCTCTTTTACAGATTAAAGATTTACTCGGAAATTTGGATAATCAAGAAAATATCCACAGAATTTCTGATGAGTTAGATTTTGAGTACAGAAGATCAAAAATCCAAGTTAACGATATTCTCATTTCTTTAGTTGGAACTGTTGGGCGCATAGCGATCGTTCCAGCAAGTTTGGATGGTGCTAATATCCATAGAAATATTGGCAGAATTCGTACGAAAAACTATGAGTTCTTAGTTCACTATTTAAATTCTGATGTAGCAAAGAACAGAATAGGATTATCTTCTTCTGGAAGTTCTCAGTCTGCATTAAATCTTTCAGTACTAAGAGCACTGAAAGTTCCAGTTCCCCCCCTTCCAGAACAACAAAAAATCGCCGAAATCCTCTCTACTTGGGATAAAGCGATTGCGACCACCGAAAAGCTGATTGCAACCAGCCAGCAGGAGAAAAAAGCTCTGATGCAGCAGTTGTTGACGGGGAAAAAACGCTTGGTCAATCCTGAAACTGGGAAGGTGTTTGAGGGAGATTGGGAGCGTCACACACTATCCGATTTAGTGCATGTAGATAAAAAATCATTAGGTAAAAAAACTCCTGATGATTTTGAGTTTAAATACATATCGCTTTCCGATGTGGCGACAGGAACCATTGGTGTGAACCTAGAAGTTCATAAATACGCCACTGCTCCATCCCGTGCTCGTCGCGTTCTACAAAATGGCGATGTCTTATTATCAACCGTTCGTCCCAATCTAAAAGGATTTGCCAAGATATCTCAAAAGCACGCTGATTGTATTGCTTCAACTGGTTTTTCTGTACTGACGCCTAAAAAGCGTGTGAGTGGAGATTACATTTATCAGTATATTTTTAGCTCTCATGTTACTGGGCAAATTGATAGTTTAGTTGTCGGTTCCAATTACCCTGCAATCAACTCATCTGATGTTGCTGGTTTGAAAATCTATTGTCCGACCTACGAAGAACAACAAAAAATCGCCTCAGTTCTTACCTCTGCTGATAGAGAGATTGAACTACTAGAAACCAAACTCGCTCACCTGAAGGATGAGAAAAAGGCGTTAATGCAGCAGTTATTGACGGGTAAGCGCAGAGTGCAAGTTAATTAAAAGGGAGTTGTAGTTATGTTTGATGGATCAGGCGAAAAGCAATTAGCCAAACAGTTACTGATTTTTAAACAAGGGCAGGATTCGCTGTTTGGTGACTCGGATGATGTAGAGACAGGGCTGGAGAAGATCAGGAGTAAGATGTCTGATCTGACCAACATTAAAAACTTGCATTTTCTTCTTGGGGCAGGTGCAAGTGCCGATGCGATACCTGCTATGGCTCCACTAATTCAAATTGTTGAGAACAAAGTATGCGACACGAATACATCAGCAGATATCGTATTTGGCGGTCGTAATTTTACTCATGATGAATTGAAAGATGCTTTTCAGGAAGTAAAAAAGTACTCACCTAATAACCTTGAAAACATGTTGGGCACCCTCTACTCAAAGCGATCTTACCTGAAAGGAGTTGGTAAAGAGGATAAGGTTAACGACTACTTAATCAGTCTTATCGAGTCTCAAATCTACACATCAATCAACATTGATTGTAATGCTGTTCCCGCAAAAAAATCATTAGATCTGTATAAGAAGCTCTACCAAAAACTCTCACTACGAAACAAAGATCTCGCCAGAGTAAATGTTTTTACTACCAACAATGACCTACTAAGTGAAACAGCTCTTGGATACCTGAACATCAACTACAACAACGGCTTTAGCAGCGGCCTTGCCCGAACTTTTAATCCTGCTCGTTTCTCCTACACTTTTTCCCGTAAAGTTGACTCTGGCATGGAGAAGTATGAGCCATTAGAGAACATGGTTTACCTCTACAAGTTACATGGGTCAATAAGCTGGATTGAGTCAGATGACAACTCGTTTTTTAACATAAAAGAGATTGATGTTAAGCCAACACAAGAACCATTACAAAAAAATGTTTTGATTTATCCTACACCTTTAAAGCAGAACAAGAGTTTAGGTTCACCGTATGCCGATTTGATTAGGGAGTTTCAAAACAAATTACTGCTTCAACATGGGGTATTGATTGTGATTGGCTACAGCTTTAGTGATGAGCATATTAACAATGCCATTTATGCCGCTCTTGCATCAAACCCAAGTTTGAGCGTGGTGATCTTTGGTGATTACTCTTCACATGAAAACCTCACGCAACTTCCAGATAGGCGTATTTATCAAATTTCAGGTAAGCACCCGAAAGAGGTTGATGAAAAAGGTGAGCCAAAAAAAATTCACTACTTCGAATATATCGTCAACAAACTCATTCCTGACTTAGATAAGAGCCGTGACAGCGATTTGCTTGAGGACTTTATGCGAACTCTGAAGCGGGCAAGAGGTGACTTATGAGAGTTGGCAAAATCACCTCGGTTAACTT
Organism: Shewanella sp. SW32; assembly: GCF_025653365.1. Taxonomy (NCBI): domain Bacteria; kingdom Pseudomonadati; phylum Pseudomonadota; class Gammaproteobacteria; order Alteromonadales; family Shewanellaceae; genus Shewanella; species Shewanella sp. SW32. Next base: position 21,179 of record NZ_JAKKSJ010000005.1, read on the forward strand.
TAACCAGTTTAAAGTTAAAGTATCAACAGAAGTAAGGGGGAATTCGGTTAATCTTGCGGGTGTTATCTACTACTTTGGAAACATTGGTAGCTACCTTAAGACCACTAATTCCATTGGTGAGCAACTCATTTGTGAAGTGATCTCTATCTTTGATAGTGATATGAAGGGTGATACAGCGGCTTATGATGTAGATAGCAGCAGAGAGTTGCTACTAAAGCCTATCGGTACAATCACAAGAGATGAGCGTTTTAACCTTGGGGTAGGTATTTTCCCTGCTATCTACAGTGAAGTTAACATTGTCACGTTTGAAGATATGAAGTTGATACTTCAGACCAACCTAGACAAAGAACTGTGCAGCAAGGTTCACCAAAGCTTTCATTTGGGGGAGAGTAAAAACTTAATTAACTACCCTATCGATATCTCGATTAACTCATTTTTCAACATCCACTCTGCCGTTTTAGGCAACTCTGGAAGTGGCAAATCTAATACCATTGCGCATATCATTCAGGATATACACAAGAAGCGGAATAACTCAGCCATTGGCTCTAGGATCTTGATTTTTGATGTTAATGGCGAGTATCGCAATGCATTTGTTAATCATGATAAATGCCCTAATTTAAGCGTCCGATTCTTAAAGCCCAACATTGAAACTGCTGAAGATGGCTATGAGCCATTTTATCTCCCTCATTTTCTGATGAATATTGACGAGTGGAGTGCTTTTTTGATGGCAACGGATGCCACTCAACGACCATTTTGGGACAAGGTGCTTCAGGAAAGTTATAAGTTCTACATGATCTCCACTCGTGATGGAGATGAACGCTTGAAACTGATCAATTATCTTCGTTTTAAGATATGTAATTTGCTCCACACTCTTCATGCTCAAGGAGATAGTGAAACCGTAATTATTACTGCTGCCAAAAGCGTAATTTACGGCATAGTTGAGCTAATTAAACTTGATGTTAATCTGAATATAGCTTGCCAAGCCGCAGGGGTCATTGACGACCTGAACAACTTACTTGCAAGCTGTACCATCTCATACGGTGAAAATAAGGATAAGCTAAAGAATGCTCTGACAATTGTTAGAGGTAAAATTAATGACGCTGCTGTACGTGAAGTCATGGATTGCAGAGCTCATGGTGAGGAGTATTTTGACTATCGCTTTCTAAAGCAAGCTGCAAATATGGCTCTGCTTGAAGAAGATGCCAGAGGCAATGGTAGGGTCAGAGAATACACTTCAACAATGATGACTAGGCTGGACTTTTTCCTTGATAATCCTGATTGCCGATTTATGCGGAATAGGCCTGCAAGCACATCTGATATTGAGAGCTATCTTGAATGGTTATGGAACTCTAAATGTACAGTTCCAGCACAAACCAATATGGTAATCATTGATACCAGTGAGCTTTCAAGAGATGCCCTCGAAACTCTAACGTCTGTGACATCAAGGCTTAACTTCTCTTATCGGAAGAAGCTCAAAGGTTCTCAAAGGCGGGAGAAGCCCATCCATTTGGTACTAGATGAAGCTCACCGCTATATCAAGAGAGATACAAAGTACCTATTAAGAGAAAATATTTTTGAGCAGATAGCACGTGAAGGCCGTAAGTATGCGCTGTATTTACTGATCTCTTCACAGCGCCCCTCTGAGTTGTCAGGAACTGTTTTATCACAGTGCTCTAACTTTATTATCCACCGTATTCAAAATGAGATAGATATGAAATATGTCTATGCGATTTTGCCTTATTTCTCCGATGATTTTGCTAACAAGATAAAGCAATCTGTACCAGGAGAGGCTTTAGTGTTCGGCAACTGCGTTTCAATGCCTTTGCATGTTCGTATTAAACAGGCATCACCTGAACCAAATAGTGAGAACTGCAGAGTTCATGAAGAATGGTTTAAGGCTTTTCCACCGCCGCCTCCGACATTACCACTTGTCTCGTTTATGTCAGATGCAGAGGAGGAAGCCTAAGTGAGAGAAGAGTTACTACATGACTATGAAGAGCACTCTAAGCTTCATCAAGATAAACCTATTTTTCACCGAATTAAATTCGATGAAACTAGCATCTACCTAACCAAGGCAAGTTATTATGACTTAGCAACAGGTTGCGGCTCTCAGGGGCATTACAGAGTTTTTCCTTGGACAGATATAAGAGCCAAGGCTTTTCTTGGTTTTGAACTAGGGCAGCTCAGTCCTGCATTAGGCAAAGCTCAACTGATAGGTTCTTACTTACCCAATGCTGATGATTTAACCGAAGTGAAGTACAGCTCATTTGAGGGAAAAGCCTATTATGAAAGTGCTAAACAAGAGCTGAGTAAATCTGAAGCGGCTGCACCTTCTGATAAAGAGATACATATCTCTGGCCAGAAAAAGATTGATGCCAGCAACTTTATGTCAATGCGTGAAATTATCCCAACAGGTGCTCAAGGAAAAGCAATTTATGGTACAGGAAACTACATCATTGACGGCGCAGCAGGAACAGGCAAATCCACAACTGTTCTTCAAAAAATCAAGTTGTTACAACTCCACGAGAAGATTAGTTCTGATCGAATTTGCATCATTGTCAAAAACAAGCAGGTGGTTGAGCCTTTTCAGAAGCTTTTAGAAAGCCTCCAAGTTTATGACATTAAAATTTACACTCAAACTGAATTTGTTAAGTCATTCTACGCTGATGCTGAATCACTCACTCTTGATACTCTGATAGACGCTTACCACAAAGTAAATGGCTATGTTGAAGAGTACCGCAAAATCACCGACATCGAAGAGCTTACTTCTGTAAGCCTTACAGATAAGAAGAAAAGTGCACAACTAGCTGGCTCCCAAAATTTTTCTTCGCAGCTTCAGTTGATTATTCGGTCGTGTGAAGAGTTTTGCCTTGAGCGTAAAAAGCTCATGCAAGCTCAAGATGCTTTGAAAAAAGAAGATAGGGAGCAGCTTGCTAGATACCAGAAAAAAGCTGAATCTGAGCTTCTTGCCCAAAAACGTAAATCTCTTTTAAGGCGATTAGGATTTCAATCAGAAGAGGTGAAACTGAACTTGGGCGACGAAGCCAAAGTTCGGAATATTGTTCAAAAATACAAGACTAGCCTTGAACAAAAACAGCGAGAAAATGCGAAAGTTAACGAGCAAAAACTCAGCTATATGCGGGAAAAAATAAACCAAATTAAAGTGGTATTAGATAAGTTGCTCGTCTCAGAAGATAACCTAAAGGCTGCATTTGGCTCGGCTATTCCAATGGCTCTTTTGTCGCGCTATGCAAACAAACACGTTACTCATTTAAATAGTTTTCATACTGTGATTATTGATGAAGCTCAAGATGTTTCTCAACTAGCTATTGAGTTGATTCGACTACAAGCCAACAATACGATTTTAGCGGGCGATGAGTCTCAGCAGGAACTTGAGCAAGGAGTTGGCTCGTGGAGCAGTGTTCTTTTTGTCGACAATGAGTTCTCAGAGAACGGTAAGCAGAACCTATTTAAGCTTCGCCACAATTTCAGACAAACCTATGAGTTAGGAACGGTAAGTTACAATTATAGGCAGCTTATTTTAGGGCGAGCGATTGAAGACATTAAACAAGATTATTTTGATGATCAGATTGGTTATTCTCAACCTTCTTTAAAGCGGATATACAGTACGGAAGACTTCTATAGCTTAGTGTCAGAGAAACTATCGTACATTCAAAACCATTTTACTGAGCGTTTCCCCTTGGTTGTATTTTATGAAAACAGCGCCAACTTGAAGCGTTTTCAAGACTTATTATCCGCTCGATACTCTATTGGTTTGGGCAATGTATCTAATAAAAGTAAAGATATTTTGTTGATCTCTACTGACGAAATTGCGGGGCGTGAATTTCCAGTTGTGATAGCTCCACTGACGAATAACACACTATCTAGCACTACTTACATTATGCTTAGTCGCGCAAAGTTCGACCTTACACTGGCCCTTTCAACCCAAAATGAAATCGAACCACATATTCAAAAGCTGATTGATGCAGGACTGATATCAGTCAAGCAGAACGAGAGCTTAATGCTGTGAAAGGAAGCTAAGGGCATATTATGATTGCAAATTTCACAGAAGAGTTCAGCGCTAAAATACCTGCTCTCACCTTGCTCACTAACCTTGGCTACCAGTTTATTCCGCCTGCGGAATGCTTGGCGATGCGTGGCCGCATGTCATCGGTGATTCTACCTAATGTCTTGCGCAGTGTGCTGAAACACAAAACCCATACATTTCTCGGGAAGGACTATCCACTCACGGATTCTGCTATTGATAAAATCATTCAAGAGTTGGCCGCGCCAGCGATGAATGCTGGCTTAAATGCCGCAAATGAAAAGCTCTACAATGCCTTAACCTATGGCATTACTGTGACTGAGTTTATCGAGGGCAAAAAAGCCAATCCAACTATCCAAATTATTGATTGGGAGACGCCAGCCAATAACAAGTACCACTTCACCGAAGAGATGGAAGTTGAAAACACACACGGCACAGGTAAACGCATCCCTGATATTGTCTGTTTTGTTAATGGGTTGCCTTGGGTGGTGATAGAGGCTAAACGACCTGATTCATCTCATGGAGGTAAACCGACGGTAGCTGAAGGTATTTCGCAAAATATTCGTAATCAGAAGAATGATGAAATTCCTCATCTGTTTGCCTATTGCCAACTGCTACTTTCAATAAATGGCAAAGAAGGCCTATATGGCACTTGCGGCACACCCAGTAAATTTTGGGCAAAATGGAAAGAGGAAAAGCTTACCGAAGCGACCTTTGAACGTCTGAAAAACACTCAGTTAGCACAAGACAAACTCGACCTGTTGTTTAACCACCGTCCTGCCAAATTGTGCGATGAGTATTTATCTCTGATTGCAGGTGGAGAGCTGGTCGTGACGGACCAAGACCGCTTATTGGTTTCACTACTGCGACATGATCGCCTGTTAGATATGGCGCGGCTATTTACTTTATTCGATAAAAAAGCGGGCAAGATTGTTGCTCGTTATCAGCAGGTATTTGGCATTAAGGCGCTGATTGAGAGAGTCACTTCGTTCGACGACTCATTATCAGGTGCGAGAAAGGGGGCGCGTAACGGTGGGGTGATTTGGCATACCACTGGTTCGGGTAAATCCTTCACCATGGTGTTCCTCTCAAAGGCATTAATTTGGCTTGAGGAGCTTAAAAAGTGCCGAGTTGTGATAGTGACAGACCGAGTAGATTTGGAAGATCAACTAGCCCGTACATTTGCCTCTGGCGGTGCCTTATCGGATAGAGACAAGAAAGATGCGATGGCTACTACGGGCAGACGCCTTGCTGAACAAATTGGTAAGGGAAATGAGCGGATCATTTTTTCTATCATTAACAAGTTCGGTACGGCTATCACTTTACCTGAGTGTTACAACGATAGCCCCGATATTATTGTGTTGGTCGATGAAGGCCACCGCAGCCAAAACGGTTCGAACAATATCTTTATGCAGCAAGCTCTACCCAAGGCCGCATACATTGGTTTTACAGGGACGCCGCTGCTGAAAGATGATAAGACCGAGAACAAGTTCGGAAAAATCATTCACTCCTACACAATGCAGCAAGCGGTCGAAGACCAAACGGTCACCCCATTGTTGTATGAAGAACGTATTCCTGAACTCAGCACCAACGACCGTGCGATTGATGCCTGGTTTGACCGAGCAACAGATAAGCTCTCGGAAAAGCAGCGTACTGACCTGAAGAAAAAGTTCTCACAAAAAGGCCAGATCTACCAAACCGAAGGGCGTTTGGAGTTAATTGCCTATGACATTTCAGACCATTTCCAAAACTTTAAAAGCCAAGGGCTAAAAGGCCAATTAGCGTGTGACTCAAAAGCTTCTGCAATCCAATACAAGAAGCAATTGGATAAGATTGGCAAAGTCACTTCCGTAGTTGCGATGTCTCCGCCTGACACACGCGAAGGTCACGATACCGTTGATGGTGAAAGCAAAGACTTAGTGCAGAATTGGTGGAAAGAGAACGTAGGTAATATGGACGAGAAAACCTACACCAAACAGATCATCGAAGCCTTTGGTCGTGATGATGGCCCAGACATTATGATAGTGGTTGATAAACTACTGACAGGTTTTGATGAGCCGAAAAACACAGTGCTTTATATCGATAAGCCACTGAAACAGCATAACTTAATCCAAGCCATTGCTCGAGTTAACCGTCTACATCAGAAAAAGCAATTTGGTTATCTGATCGATTATCGTGGAATCCTCAAAGAGTTAGATTCCACTATTGCTGATTACCAAGAACTGGCAGAGCGAACTCAAGGCGGCTTCGACATTGACGATCTCAAAGGCTTATATAGCCGGATGGATACAGAATACAAGAAGCTGCCAAGTTTGTATCGCGACCTGTGGGCAATCTTTGATGATGTGAAGAACAAGCAAGATGGTCAGGCGCTACGCCAAGCTCTGACGCCTAAGATTGAAACCATTGATGGTCAACTGATTGATACTAATCTGAAAAAGCGTGAAGATTTCTATTCGGCACTGACACTGTTCGCCAACTGTTTAAAGGTAGCGCTGCAATCAGCAACGTACTTTGATGATAAGAGCTTTGATGATAAGCGTGATTTGTATAAAAAGACGCTGAAATCCATGTCTGAACTTCGCAAACAAGTTCGTGAAGATGCTGAAGAGACGGTTGATTATGATCAATATGCCGAAGATATTCGCGGTTTGTTAGATAAGCATATTGCAGGGGTCGAAATTAAAGAGCCTGACGGCGCTTATTTGGTCGGTAATATGGGAAAAGCCGCCAAACCAGAAGACATGACTGATGATGAAGCTCGGAATAAGAAAGACGTCATCACTGGACGTGTAACTAAAATGATTGAGCAAGATTTAGCGGATGACCCTTACGCACAGGAGTATTTCTCTAATCTCCTCAAAAAGGCAATTGAACAAGCCAAAGAGATGTTTGATGCGCCTGTTAAGCAATATCTTCTATTTGCTGATTTTGAAGAGCAAGTAAAGGAACGCCAGGTTGAAGGGATGCCTAACGATCGCTTTGCAGAGCTTAACCCGAAAATTAGGCGCCATGTCCAAGCTTATTATGGCTTGTTCCTCAAGAATGTGGGTCATGAAAGTTCGCTTAGCGAGGATGAGCGATTTGAGCATGCGCTGTTGATTGATGCTGCGGTTACCGCGGCTGTTGCTGAATACTCAATTAACCCTAGTGAAATAGAAAACCAGATTCGCCGAGAGTTACTGCCTGCACTGTTCAAAGCTGTTGGAATGGAGAAGGCAAAAGCGGTTTTAGCTGATGTTATTCAAATTACTCGTCTTGGCTTGGCAAGTTTTCAAGCATGACTTCTATAAACTCTACTGAGGATAATAAAGAGGAGTACAGCTTTATTTATGGTGATGAAGCTGTGACCTATGAAGTGGTCCGTAAACCACTTGCGGAAAATAAGCCAAGAAAAATTGCAATCAAGGTACACCCTAATTGTGAAATCGTAGTTACAGCACCGGATGATGCTAAGCGGGAATATATCCATGAAGCAGTGTTGAAACGGGCGCGTTGGGTTTACGATTCGCTCAAGGAGTTTCGCAATCATTTGTTATACGTGCAGCCCAAAGCATACATCAGCGGTGAAATGCAATTTTATTTGGGTCGTCGTTACGTGCTTAAAGTCATTGAAAATCTAGATGAAGCACATTCTGTTAAGATAGAACGAGGCAAACTAAAGGTTAGCTTGATGCGCTTCAATAATGACAAAGCCGCGATGACTAAAGCTATGGTGTCAGGTTGGTATAGCGTCAGAGCAAAGAAAGTTTTCCACGATCGTTTAAGTGTGCTGCTTGCTCAAACTCCTTGGGTGGATGGTGTGCCGAGTTTTCGTGTTTTACCAATGACTAAACAGTGGGGAAGTTGTTCAGCTAAAGGCACGTTAATGCTGAATCCCCACCTTATCAAAGCGCCTAAAGAGTGTATTGATTACGTGATTTTGCATGAGCTTTGCCACATTGCAGAACACAACCATAGCGAGCGCTTTTGGCGTTTACTGACAAGCGTTATGCCCAATTGGAAAGAAGTTAAAAGCCGTCTAGATGGGATGGCGGAGCTGTATTTGAATGAGTGAAAATTTCGATTTTGAATTAGCTCAATTATTGCGTGAGCAAGTTCCCAATGACGAATCTATACATAGTACCTTACTGCGAACATTGTTAGCGTATGACCCTAATGTCAAGCCCATTGGTATTATCAATGACCTAGGCCGATGGATAGTTAGTCCATTTGTCCATAAGGGATATGAGCATCTTTTCTCTCGCTATCCTGACCATGTCTTGCTAGAAACAATAGATATGAATTTGTCGGTTGATGGCTATGGCAACAGTCTTTTTGACAATCCTGCTGAATATACCTACCGAATCGAGTCTACATTTTTTGGTGGTCGAAGAGCGAGAGAGCGTGCAATGCCTACAAGGGGAGTGAGATATTGCTTATCTTGTATAAAAGAGGGGATTAATAGTGTTGGTTATGGGTATTTTCGCTACTTTTGGGATTGTTCAAATGTATGTCTTATTCATGGTCAGCCACTTAAAGAACTACCTGAGTTGGGATTTTCTAAAACGTTAAAAGCCGTGCAGCGCTTGTTTAGTGGAAAAGATTGTAAACATGCGATTACTTTAAAGGTTCAATCTGAAAAGGTTAGCAATAACTATAGAAAACTTTCATGGGATAAAACGGGGCGGTATTTATTTCCGATTAAGTTTGCTCCAGGATGTTTGATGGCAGTTTTTGCTCGATGGGTCTATGATAATTATTCATTATTCGAAAACACAGTATTGAGGAATTTTTCCGCAAAAGTCACACATCAATATTTTGTTCTTGATCCGTTATATAAGAGATATACCTCCAGGAAAGCAGAGTTTTTTGCTTATTATACACTTTATAAATTTGATTACAGGCGAGACTTTGCGAGTATTTTTCTGCTTTGTGCAGAATATGAGTCTGCATTACTAAATTCGTTCATGGTTAATGAAGTCAGTCTTATCGGTTTGGAGTTGGGGCCAAGAAAACAAGGAGTTCTCCGAGAAATCTTTGCAAAGCGTTCAGAGAGGGATTGTGGTACTTGTACTGCAAAGTCTTGCATTATGAAAACACATCAAGGCACTTTCAATGTAGATGCAACTGAATTGACCCTTAAGAAGTTATTTGAAAACTCTTATACATTGGCAAGAATATCAATGCAGGGCAGACCGATAAGAGCTAGAAAGGAGTCGATATGGGGAGCTATCGATCTTTATCCAAAGGTTACTGATAACGATAAGAAATATCTTGAGGAGGTAAATTTTCAGTTAAACAAAGTTTGTCATCCCTCTTAATTATTAGTGTACAAACTTTATTATTCCAAACTTGATTTAGTGTACAAACTTTATTGTTCCTAATCAAGTCTCTAGCTTGTATAATAATAATGAAATTTAGGCTACGGACTATCTGGTTTAATTGAGTTTATTTTATTGATAACGTTTTGCTAAGCTGCAATAAAATAGCTGGCTAAAATTAGCTCGAAATGAGCAGAGGCCAGCTACTTTTTCCGTTTGAGTAATATGTTAGAAGTCAACTAATACTGTATTTCTAAAGATCTCTGATCTAGTGACCCTAGATTTTCTATTGTTTGTACCTGCGTACATGTAGCCATAATAAATTCCAAAATCATTGTCTTTTGTATGCTTGTTTTTAAGTATATTTTCTTCAAAAGATAGTAAGTTATCTTTAAAGTTAGATGGGATATTTATAATCATGCAAATTTCAACAATTAGCGTAAAGAAGTTTGATTTCCTGAACCAAATTGAATCTACATCTAGATTTAACGATTTAACAATTGAAATTGCATTTAAAATCAAAGATTTTATTTTATGGTAATTAGGATATTCCTCGTTAAACTCTGCAATACATTTCTCAAGTTCATTATCCCGATGATAGTACCCTCCACGCTCCAGCGTAGACATAACTTGAAGAAAAAAGTGTACGTCTGCCATCCGAGTAAACTCTGAATCGTGAAAAACACCAAACTCTTCTAGCCCTACCTCATTTGACAATTCTTTAGCCGTTTGAATAAATTTACCATCGTAAATAGCATTTTGAATTTCAATATCAGACAATTTAAATTTAGTTAAATTAATACGTCTGAATATTTCTCTCACCAGAGAATCATCAACTTTTCCGATATCTCTTACAACGATCTGATAGGAGAGAAACTCTTCACGTTCATTTTCTTCTAAGTCATCGAATTTTTTTACAATTGTCAAAGGTTTATCAAAAGAATCCTCTATATAGTTTTTAATTGTAGTTAAGCGTTGCTGACCATCTATTACTTTTTGGCTTGTTCTTAGCTTTTTTGTATCAATGTCACCCTGGCAAACATATATTTCCGGGAACGGGAAACCATTTAATATAGTGTCTAAGAATTGTTCTTGATGCTCGTGAGTCCACACAAACTTACGTTGAAAATCAGGCGATAAATTCAACTTGTTATCTTCAATTTTTTCATAGATATCAGCAATTGTAGGATTGGTTACAGAAGGTTTTATTTGATATGCCATTATTTTCTCCTTAAAATTCGACTTTTTCTAATGTCTATTAATCCACTTACTATATAATCTTCAAGATGCTCGTAACTCTTAAAAACACCTGCATTTACTTTATAATTACCAACTTCAGATTTCCCATATGACATACTTTGAAAGAAATCAAACCAATCATTTTTAAATGTTTTCATTTGAAATGAAATTGGCAGTTTATCTGGCCTAATCCAACCTAAAGCTACGTATTCCAAAAACTGGTGGTACATCTCTAGTTCACTTTGACGAACAACAGTACGAGCTTTACGAAATGACATTTGGTACTTAGAAATATCTCTCATAATTTTTTCAAATAAACTAGGTGAGATAATGGCTACATCGATATCAGAATCATAATCAAATTTTTTAAGTTGAAAAGGGCTGAAGCCTAATTTTCCTGATCCTGTGATATAAATTTCATGAAAAGGAATATTGAACTTATATGCGATCTTCTTTCTAAATTCATAAAAGTCATTATCTCTTCCACTAAATACATGAGGAGTTCCATGAAGAACAAATTTTCTACAGAAATCATATTGTTTTTCAATCGTATCTTGTTCTTTTAACTGTTCCATAAAATTTTCAAGATGCACAATTATTCCTTTTGCTTCTAACATTCTATTAGTGCGAATATGCTTTTACCTCATTAGGTCAGTAAAAGTGCGCACATTAACTGTCTGTATTACATTGAACTTATCAGCTTTCGATTGTTTTTCAAATACAATAATTTATCAGGGAAATTTTGCATGCTCGTTTTCCAAATCTATTTCCTAGAAGTGATAATTTTTAAGTGATTATTTTTAAATGTTTTTTATCTTTAGAGGTTTGATATAAAACGCACAGATATCGACTCAAAACCAAGTGATAGAAATACAATTGCATAACTCTCCTGTAGCTGCGGCCATTCGTGGTGAGTCGTTGCAAGGACGGCATTAACCATTTTGCAGTGCCTGCAGTCCAACCAATCTTTTTAACTGATCGTCAGTTTTGTTTCTGCATAGCGCAGTTTTTTCACCCTTGGATTGACGAGGGAGTCGGTGATCATGAGTGGGCTGAGGCTACCCATGAACATCATGGATTAAGAAGCTACAGCGATTGAATAGTCATAGATTTTTAAGCATTAGTCAGTGGTTAACAAACTTATCCATGAGTTGAACTAGATAGATGTGATGTATAGAAAACTTGAAAAACGATACGTGTTTTCTCCGTCATGTATAATTTTTGAGGAAAACTATACATATTGACTCTCTTAAGTATAAAAAAGAGCGAAATTTATCTATATAGACTCGTTTGCTTTGCTTACTACTGGCCCACTAAATATTTAGAGCAACTGGTCGATTGCGGATTTTTAACGAAACAAAAAGTGGGCACGCTAACTATTACATTAACGCCCCCTTGTGCCAGTTGCTGATCGCCCACAGCTAAACTGATTGTAACTATGGTGTTTTTGCAGTGCCTGCCGTCTAACCAATCGCCAGTTTGGTTTCTGCGTAGCGCAGTTTCTTGGTCCTTGGGCTGGCGAGGAAGTAGGCGAGTACGAGTGGGCCTAGGCGACCCATGAACATTATAAAAATGATGATGGCTTGGCCTAGAGTAGTTAAGTTGCCTGTCAAACCGCGGGACAAACCGACTGTGCCCAGTGCCGATACGGCCTCAAAGACGATATCAATTAACGGTGCGTTTTCACTTAATACCAGTGCGAAGATGGCTAGCCAAGTGACGCCAATGGAGATCATGGTTAGCGCCAAGGCTTTGCTGACAGTGTCTTTGGGGATCTCGCGCTTAAATACATAAATAGCTTCATCGCGGCGTAAATAGCCATAAGTTGCCAAGATGAGCACCATAAAGGTGACCACCTTAATACCGCTGGCGGTACTTAATGAGCCGCCGCCAATAAACATCAATACCAGCATGAGTAGTGTTGTACCATCTTCGAGTTGGTCAATTGCTAGTGTATTAAAGCCTGCGGTGCGCGGTGTCACGGCTTGAAACCATGAGGCTAACCATTTCCCGAGTTCGCTTAAGGGCGCCAAGGTATTGGGGTTGTTGTACTCAATAAAGTAAATCGCAATCACGGCGACGGCGTTGATAATCATAGTGCCTGTGATCATCATGCGGCTGTAAACGCTGAGTTTTGACCAACGTTTGTTCCTACGAAGATCTATCCACACCGAAAATCCGAGGCCACCTATGATGAGCAGGCCTGTGATGGTGAGATTAATGACAGGATCGGCAACATAGGGCATTAGGCTGTCGGCACTGAGGGCAAAACCTGCGTTGTTAAAGGCGCTGATGGTGTAGAAAAAACCGTGGAATAAGCTGGTTTGCCAACCAAGTTCCTGACTCCAGTACACGGAAAGAATGGCCATGCCTACGGCTTCAACCAGTAAGGAAAACACTAACACTGATTTTGCCGTTGACACTAGAGTCGATGTATCTGTTTGATTAAAAGCCTCTTTTGCGACTGTTTGGTGTAAAAAACCAATTCTACCGCCAATGGCGATCAAGGTGACAATGGCGAAGGTCATCAGCCCAAGTCCACCGCATTGAATTAACAGCGCTATGACGATTTGCCCAAAGGGCGTAAAAACAGTGCCAGTATCGACAACAACCAGCCCTGTCACTGTTACTGCCGAGGTGGCCGTGAACAGACTTTGTAGCCACGTAATAGACGATTCGGTTGCTATGGGCAGTTTGAGTAAGCAAGTGCCTAAGATGATCAATAATGCAAAGCTCACGCTTAGGATGAAGGGCGGTGCGCCTAACAGCTTTTTACTCGATTTGGGTTTATGCTCAATCGCCATGATGGAGGGATGCCATTGAACCAAGTTACACCAACCTTGGCGCTAGGTATTTGAGCTCAGTACGGCTACCGCAGAGCAGTAAGGCGTCATTCGTTTGCAGGATAAATTGACTATCAATTTTGCTGAAAACCGTCAGATCCCGCTTAACCATAATGGCGGCGACTTTGCCTTTAGGATTACGTATCACATTGCTTTTTACATCATCTTTAACATCATCCTGTGCAGCGCCGAGGAGTTGGCTGACAGTGGTTTGATCAAGGTGAGGCTTGATATGGATTTCGACCACATAGAGACCATCACCAATCGGCAGGAAATTGTTCACCATAGGATAGTTGAGTGACTGGGCAACACGTATGCCCATTTCTTCCTCTGGATGTATGATGCGGGCGACGCCGAGTTTAGAGACGATAGTGTGATGCGCTTTAGTGCTGGCCTTGACCCAAATGACTTCTACGCCTAGATTTTTCAGTGCCAAGGTGCACAGCAAACTTGATTGCATATCTTCGCCAATTGCGACCAGTACGGCTTCACTGTTTGCGAGATCTAGCTCACGTAGTGCGGCTTCGTCGGAACAATCACAAATAACCGCTTCGGTTAGGTCTTCTACGTATTTTTCCACCATTTTAGGGTCACTATCCACGCCAGTGACCGTGTGGCCTAAGTGGATCAATTCTAGGCTAGCGGCGACACCAAATCGCCCTAAGCCAATAACGGTAAAATGTGCCATTAAAATATCCTTTTCTAATTTATAACAGATACTTATCTATTGTTTGTTAAGCGATAACCTAGGCCCGCTTCTGTCTTAATGAGCTGCTGCTCGCTGCTGTCATTGAGTTTTTTACGTAACTGACTGACTAAGATCCGCAGATAATGACTGTCTTCTTGATGGGTTTTACCCCAAATATCCCGCAGTAATTCAGTTTGTTTAACGAGCTGACCAGGGTGAGACATTAAGGTCTCCATCAGGGCAAACTCCTTTTTGGTTAAGGCGATTTCTTGCTGATCGAGCCAAAGCTGGTGGGTACTTTTTTGCAACTTAAGTGCGCCAAACTGCAGTAAATCACTTAATGGCGGTTCATCGACTAAATCGCGGACTAAAACCTTGATGCGAGCGATTAACTCCCTGATCCCAAATGGCTTGCTGAGATAGTCATTGGCGCCTGCTTCCAAAAGACGAATTTTTTCTTCCTCTTGATCGCGGGCGGTTAAGATAAGCACAGGCACTTTGTCACTCTGACGTAGGGTTTGCAGCAAGCTGATGCCATCACCATCGGGTAGGCCAAGATCGAGCACTAACACGTGTGGCTGCTGCGCATGATATTGCGCTAGGGCTGACGCAATCGAGGCGGCGCCATGATATTCGAATCCTTCCGCTTCTAACGATATCCGCATAAAAGTGTGGATTTGCGCTTCGTCATCGACGACCAGCACCTTATAAGCCATTTATTCCTCTCCCTTTTTTATCGGCAATGCGATACGAATAAGGCTGCCATGAGCGACAGGTTCGGCGCTGATCTGGCCACCATGGGCGGTAATTATGCCCTTAGCAACAGCAAGCCCAAGGCCCGAGCCGCTATCGGTTGAGGGATGCTGGCGATAAAAGAGTTCAAAAATTGCCTGCGCTTGAGCGGGTTCTATGCCAAGACCCTCATCTTGGATATCTAACAATAATGCATCGCCCTGCTGATACGCCTTTACTATGACTTGCTTATCAGAAGGCGAATAGCGCAGCGCATTATCCAATACATTAAAAATAGCTTGCTCAATCAATGAACTGCAGATCATCAGTGACGGTAGATCGGCGTCACTCTTGATGATAATACGCGGCTGCGTGGCTGGAAAACGGGCAATAGCTTGGTGCAATACATTCACTATTGCGTCTTCACTCAAGCTAAATTTGAGTGCGCCGTGTTGTAACTTAGTGGCTTGCAGCAGGTTTTCGATATATTGGTGCAGGCGATGGCTTTCGGCCGCCGCGCTATCAATCAGCTCATCCTTTTGGTCTGGGCTGAGCTTAGGCATGTATTCCTTTAGGGTGGTGAGCGTGCCTATGATAGTGGCGAGTGGGGTGCGTAAATCGTGGGAAACCGACAGCAAAATACTGTTGCGTAACTGAGCTTGTTCGAGAGCATCTTGCTGACGTCGATAGTGTTCGGCTAATTTGCTGGTGGTGAGGGCGACAAGCAGAAACACACTGAGATTGAGAATGTCCTCAAGATTAAACATCTGGAGTGAATAACGTGGTGTGGTAAATAGAAAATTAAAGCTGGTCGCCTCAAATACTGCCGCAAAATAGGCCAAGTTGGCGTTGCATTGTAGGGCTACGGCCACTACGGCCAATTGTAAAATCAGCAGTACGGCGATAGTCGAGTGTGAAAAGTGATCGATAAAGGCGCTACTGAAAATGGCCGTCACTAGCACTATGAAGGTAAATAAAGTCGGGTGCGAACGCCAGTATTGTGTCATGGGAGCCGCTATGGATGAAGTCATGAATAGAAAGACGCATATAAAGAAAGTGCCTGTACTTTAGCAAAGGCACTTTAAGATAGCGCGTAAAAATGTCGTAAAATTTGTAACCTTGTGAGTGGCTTAGCTTGCACTCAGCTTAGAAAACTCGAGCTTGTTCACATCACACTTTGGGTAAATGATAAGGCTTACCGCATACACTCATGTTGTAAGCCTTAACCTAGGCGCAGGCCATTACGTAAGATGCCAAAGTGCCTATCCAACCACTAACCCTGAGTCATTGACCCGCCCGTCATTGAGCTAAGCATCACCAAGGTATTGGTGGGGGCACTAAGCGTTTGCCACTATAGCCAGTAACGGCGGCGAAGCGGGGATCTTCGGCTTCCCAATCTGCCTGTGCTTTGACTATTTCATCTTTGCTATGGCCAACAAAGTTCCACCAAATGCTGACAGGATCAGCCAATGGCGCGCCGCCAATCAGCAGTATGCGACAACCCGCCTCGAGTTTTATGGTGATGGTTTCGCGTAGCATGCCAAGGTAGGCGAGGTGGTTATTATCAAAACTGTCATCCTCGATTTGGAAGCGGCCTTCCAGTGGCATGAGGGCATATTCGAAACTAGGGTCGAGATTCAGAGTGAGTTCAGCGTCATGGGCGGCAAACAGATCTATGGCAACGATAGGTGAGAAGTGTAATGTGGGCGCCTGTTTATGATGCCAATTGCCAATCAGTAGGGTGAATTCGATATTCGCTTCGAGCCAAGTCGGCAGCTCTGGGTAGTGATCGAATCTCGGAGTGGTATCTTTGTGTTCCAGTGGTAAGGCAATCCATAGTTGGGCTGCGTGCATAGTGTGATGGCCCGCTATCGACTCTTCGGTGTGGGCTATGCCGTGTCCGGCTGTCATCAGGTTAACTTGTTTTGGGCGGATCACTTGAGCACTGCCGAGGCTGTCCCTGTGCATGATTTCGCCTTCGAGCATCCAAGTAAAGGTTTGCAATCCAATGTGTGGATGTTGGCCGACGTTTAACTGCGGGCCGTCGGTGATTGGGCCAATATGGTCGAGAAAGCACCAAGGGCCGATAAGGCGGCGCTCTTTTTGGGGAATAGCCCGTGCGACAGGTATGCCGCCGACATCACTGATTTTTGGGGCAATTCGTTGAGCTTGAATGCGGCCATTTTCAATAGGACATTCCTTAGGGCCACCATAAAACTGTGCTTTTAGTTCACTCATGTTCGCTCCTTATTCCATTACTAGGGCATGCTCAGTTCAGTTTGGCTCGGTTCAGTGCTGCTAAGTGTGAACCTAGAATCTCGCATGGGGGTGATCTCATCTTGCATTCGAGCCGAAGGTTTTAGCTTCGGGTATTCCAGTCGATTTTGCAAATTGTGGCAGTGACCTGATAGAGGGCAATTTCACTTTTTAGTGGTTAACTTAACGTGTTTTAGGTTCTTCAAATTGTCCTTCGATACACTTTGATAGCCTAATTCAAGTACGAATGTGTGACTGAGCCCGCGTGAATGGGACTTTTATCTGTCCTTTACTTTAGCAAGCCTGTATTTATGTGGGCATTAGCGTTTGATGTTTTACTCGAGCCTAAATACGAGTGTTTGACAAGTTTGGGGCTCGGTGATTTTTATCATCCATGTCTTACGTTGGATCTGCAAAATCGAGTCTATCTTTTATGGGAGCTTGTGTTGGCGGCAAAGCCTGTCTTCACCCTAATCCATTCAGCGTACAGGCTTAACACTCATAAATATATCATTGGTAAATATAACGTTGGGCTGTGATTCAGCGTGATAGATCAAGGAGAAAGCGTGCTCGAAAATCAAATGATGTTACTGGCGGTATTTGAACGGGCAGCCTTGATGCTGATGACCCTGTTTTTTTTAACCCGCACTCGACCGTTTCAGCGTTTATTCCAAAAGCGTAATCATACCCCCGCAGAGTTGGTTTCTGTGGCGGCGATATTTTGCTTATTTGCAGTATTTAGTACTTATACCGGCATTGAGGTTGAAGGCGCGTTGGTTAACGTGCGGATTATCGCAATTATTTCTGGCGGGATTCTATTTGGCCCTTGGGTTGGTATTCCTGCGGGTGTGCTGTCGGGGCTGCATAGATATCTTATTGATATGGATGGTGATACTTCTATTCCGTGTTTAATCGCTAGCATTATTGCCGGCCTTATGGCGACGTGGATTTATTACAAATGTCCCAAATCTAAGTTGTGGATTTATGGCATTGCGGCGGGCATGTTGTGCGAAACGCTGACCATGTTGTTGATTTGGTTGCTGACAGAGCCACACGAGGTGGGCGTTGAGATTGTGAGTCACATTGCCTATCCCATGATTGCGGGCACTGTGTGTATCGGACTGATTATCAAGCTAGTGCAGGACCTCGACGATGAGAAAGAGTTGATTGCCGCTAAGCAGGCCAAGCTCGCGCTGGATATTGCCAATAAAACCTTACCCTTTTTCCGCAAGATTGATCGCCATGCCTTAGAGCAAGTGTGCGCTGTGATCCGTAATGAAATCCATGCCGATGCTGTGGCGATTACCGATACTCGCGATGTATTAGCCTATATGGGCGTTGGTAAAGATTACTACGAGGTCGATGGTCATCAAGCGATTAGCGAAATGACTCAAAGGGCGATAGAGCAAGATCAAAACATTATTAACAATGACTTACGCCAATATCATTTATCGGATTTTCATTCGGTCATCATAATCCCGCTGCGCGAAAACGGCACTGTGAGTGGCACGTTGAAGATTTACTATCGCAATACCTATCGTATCACTAGCTCGTTGCGGGAGATGGCTGTGGGTTTGTCGCAGCTAATTTCGACCCAGATGGAAGTGTCGCGTATCGAGCAACTGCAAGAGATGACCCGCAAGGCGGAGTTTACGGCGTTGCAGAGCAAGATTAATCCACATTTTTTATTTAATGCCCTCAATGCGATTTCTTCTTTGATCCGTATTCGGCCACAGCAGGCGCGACAGTTGATTGCTAATCTGGCCGATTATCTGCGCTATAACTTGGCTAAAGGCGATGAGCTGATTGATATCCAAGAAGAAGTGAAGCAAGTCCGTGATTATGTAGCGATCGAGCAGGCGCGTTTTGGTGACAAGCTTGAAGTGATCTTCGATGTCGACGATGTGCATTTTTGTGTACCTTGCCTCTTGTTACAGCCGCTGGTGGAAAACGCCATTTTGCACGGCATTCAGCCGCGCAGTGCACCGGGTAGAGTGACGATAGAAGTGAAAAAACTCGATGCAGGTATTCGCGTCGCTGTGCGCGATACTGGCTATGGGATCCGCCAAGAGGTGATTGATGGCGTAGCTGCTGGCCGTGTAGAAAGTAGCAGTATTGGGCTGATGAATGTGCACCAGAGAGTGAAGTTATTGTACGGCGAAGGTTTGCAGCTTAAACGGCTCGAACCGGGGACTGAAGTCAGTTTTTACTTACCGGAAAATGAGGCGCAAGTATGTTAAAAGCCATCATAGTTGAAGATGAATATCTTGCCCGTGAGGAGCTAGAGTATTTAGTGAAGAGCCACAGTGAGATAGACATAGTGGCTAGCTTCGAGGATGGCTTAGAGGCCTTTAAATATTTGCAGGATCACGAGGTCGATGTGGTGTTTTTGGATATCCAAATACCGTCCATCGATGGCCTTTTGTTGGCGAAGAATCTGCATAAATCGACTCATCCTCCCCATGTGGTGTTTGTTACTGCCTATAAAGAATTTGCAGTAGAAGCGTTTGAGCTCGAAGCCTTCGACTATATTCTCAAGCCCTACAATGAACCGCGGATCATCAGCTTATTGCAGAAGATTGAACAGGTGGGGCGGCAAGCACCAAAGCCGCAACATGAGGCCGCGAGTAACACCAGTCGAACCGTGAATTTAGTCAAAGGTGAGCGGATTATCGTTACGCCCTGCGAGCAAATTTATTATGCCGAGGCCGATGAAAAACTCACCTATGTGTACACCCGCACCGACCGTTATGTGATGCAGATGACCATTAGCGAGTTTGTCAGCCGCTTGCCCGCTGAGGGCTTTTTCCGCTGTCACCGTTCCTATTGCGTCAATATCAACAAGATCCGCGAAATCGTGCCTTGGTTCAATAGTACTTACCTGATTAGGTTGCATGATTTGTCGTTCGAGGTGCCCGTTAGCCGTAGTAATATTAAGGCTTTTCGACAGCTGATGAGGCTGTAATTGTCATTCATTCCTGCAGATCTGTATTTCATGCCTTAATTGATCGGCGCGAATCGCATCTCTCTTATAGTGGACTCAATTCCTGATCCCCTAAAGCGAGATGCATCATGACTAAAGAGATGAACCGTACTCGGTACCTGACCTTAGTTGGTACTATTATCACCCAGTTTGCACTCGGCTCAGTTTACACTTGGAGCCTGTTCAATGCGCAGTTGGCCGTTAAGCTCGACGAACCCGTCAGCCAAGTGGCATTTGTGTTTGGTTTGCTGAGTTTGTCTTTGGCCGTGGCATCTTCCATGGCGGGCAAATTACAGGAACGCTTTGGCGTACGTAATGTCACCTTAGGCGCAGGCCTGTTACTCGGCGTTGGCTTCTTACTCACTGCTCAAGCCAGTAACTTGATGATGCTTTACCTGTGCGCAGGGATTTTAGTGGGCTTTGCCGATGGCACTGGCTACTTGATGACCTTGTCTAACTGCGTGAAGTGGTTCCCTGAACGCAAAGGGCTGATTTCGGCGTTAGCGATTGGTGCTTATGGTCTAGGTAGCCTCGGATTTAAATACATTAACGTGCTGTTACTCGAAAACACTGGCCTTGAAACCACCTTCCAACTGTGGGGGCTGATCGCCATGGCGTTGGTCTTGTGTGGCGGTATGTTGATGAAAGATGCGCCTGCACAATCAGCCGCAAGTCAGCAAGCCGAAAGTCGCGACTTCACCCTCGCTGAAGCCATGCGTAAGCCGCAATACTGGATGCTGGCGCTGATGTTCCTGTCGGCCTGTATGAGTGGTTTGTATGTGATTGGTGTGGCTAAAGATATCGGTGAGAAGATGGTCGACTTGCCTGTACTGGTCGCCGCCAATGCTGTTGCTGTGATTGCTATGGCGAACCTCAGTGGTCGTTTAGTGCTGGGTATTCTGTCGGACAAAATCCCCCGCATTCGGGTTATTTCACTGGCGCAGATCATCACCTTAGTCGGTATGGTGTTACTGTTGTTTATTCCTTTGAATGCTAACCTGTTCTTCGTTGCGGTTGCCTGCGTTGCCTTTAGTTTTGGCGGTACTATCACTGTTTATCCATCATTGGTGAGCGACTTCTTCGGCCTGAATAACCTGACTAAAAACTATGGCGTTATCTACTTAGGTTTCGGTATCGGCAGTATTATCGGTTCGATTGTCGCCTCGTTATTTGGTGGGTTTATTGCAACATTTAACGTGATTTTAGTGCTACTGGTGGTGGCGTTAGTCATGTCATTAACCATTCGTATGCCAGAGCCCAAAACTCCTGCGTCAGCTAAGAAAGCGACTAAGAGTACGCCTCGCTTAGTGAATATGACGGCCGAATCTGCATAGGCGTAAGCTAAGCTTTTCCTCTTTAGCCAAAAGCTAACACAAAAAATCCGCAGCCAAATGGCTGCGGATTTTTTACTTTTTATCCCGTATTTTATGGGCGAGGTTGTTACTCACGTTTAGGCTCGCTGACTTATCTATGTGATTACACTTTTGATGTTAGCTAATTGCAGCCTCTTTTTTATCACACCAACAACAGGTAACTTGATAGCCTTAAGGCGTTATTCAGGATGTGTTGATGTTAACGGACCCTCTTTTTTGGTTGGTGGCAATACCCGCAGTATTGATTACGGGGATTTCTAAATCCGGTTTTGCGGGTGGCGTGGGCGGGTTAACTGTCCCGCTATTGGCGCTGGCAATTAGCCCTGCTACAGCGGCGGCAGTCATGTTACCACTGCTGATTTATATGGATTTTTTAAGTGTACGATCATGGTGGGGGCAACATAATTCGCGTCATTTATGGATCCTCTTACCCGCGGCGATTGTGGGCATAGTCATAGCCTATTGGTTGTTCGATCGATTAAACGAAGATTACTTACGGGCGATTCTAGGCTGTGTGTCCTTAGGTTTTGGTTTGTATGGTTTGATCCTTGGGGATAAAACTCAAGCATTACCTTCACCTTTGGTTGGGCGCTTGTGTGGCTTAACCGCTGGCTTTACGAGCTTTGTTGCCCATGCGGGCGGGCCGCCACTCAACGCTTATTTGTTGCCGTTGCGCTTGGCCAAGGCAGAGTTTTTAGCCACTGCCGTGGTGTTTTTTGCGGTGGTGAATCTGGTTAAACTTGTTCCTTACAGTTTGCTTGGGCAGATCAACCAAGAGAATATTATCGTTTCTCTGTTATTGGTGCCGCTGGCATGGTTAGGGGTAAAGTTAGGTTTGTTCATTCAAGATAAAATTGACGATAGGTTATTTAAACGCATCATCTTGATTTTAATGGTGCTGGTGGGTGTGCGTTTATTGTGGACGGCGTTATAGTTTTAAGCTTTAGGTTATATTAGTCTGCTAGAGTGCGCGGGTGTTGGGGCGTTTTGATCCCCAGCCGCCCTGAATTTACCTGATAAAAACTCAAAATTACGTTACTGTGAAATCTGCCTGCAATGAGTTTGAAGCTATGAAACGATTACTGATAGTTATCTTAGCCTTAGGCCTTGGCGCTTGTGCTAGCGCGCCAGAACCTAAGCCTGTGGTAAAGCAAGTTGAACCCGCCACAGTTTGGAATGATAGCAATATCTCCGAACTGCATTCTGAGTGGCGTGGAGTACCTTATCGCCTTGGTGGTGGCACTAAGCGTGGCATAGATTGCTCGGCTTTTGTGTCTGTCGCCTATCAGAAGATGTTGGGTATGACTTTACCGCGCACAGTCGAAGAGCAACAAGCCTTAGGTAAACCCGTGCCGAGAAACCAACTGCGCAAGGGTGACTTGGTATTTTTCAAGACGGGCTGGAGCACACATCATGTCGGCATTTATGTAGGAGGCGACAATTTTCTCCACGTTTCCACTAGCCAAGGGGTGAAGATTTCGAGCCTGCATAACAGTTATTGGGCGTCTAAGTATTGGAATGCACGGCGGATTTAGCCCTTTGATCGTTTTTATCTTTTGAATGGCTCAACTTGCAGTGTGAGTGCCTGAGCTAATCTCCCTTTATGGCATGTTTTTATCGGCCCAATGCTGCTTTGCTTTGGGGAAGGCGTTTGTCATCAATGAACAATTTTTAAATTCCGAGTGTCTAAACGGTGTTGCGCGAACTTCATCACGTTTTAGTCGCCCCCTTTTCCGAGCATTTATGCTATTTTAGCTGCGGCTTAAGGTCGAAGCTGTCGCGGCTTCTTCCATGCTTGATGTCGACAATTTTCACTTCGGCATGTTTCATTTCAACATCATTGGGGATTTCCTATGAGCAAAGCAAAAATCGGTATTGTGACGGTCAGCGATCGCGCCAGCGCGGGAATTTATGAAGATATCTCAGGCAAGGCGATTATCGACACGCTCAACGACTATCTCACCAGCGAGTGGGAGCCGATTTATCAAGTGATCCCCGATGAGCAGGATGTGATTGAAGCGACGCTGATCAAAATGGCTGACGAGCAGGATTGCTGTTTAATTGTCACCACGGGTGGCACAGGACCTGCGAAACGCGATGTTACCCCAGAAGCCACTGAAGCCGTCTGCGATCGCATGATGCCAGGCTTTGGCGAGTTGATGCGCGCCGAGTCATTGAAATTTGTCCCCACTGCCATTTTATCGCGCCAAACCGCAGGTTTGCGTGGCGATTCTTTGATTGTGAATTTACCCGGCAAGCCAAAATCGATTCGCGAATGTTTAGATGCCGTGTTCCCCGCCATTCCTTACTGTATCGACTTGATGGAAGGCCCGTATTTAGAGTGCAATGAGTCGGTTATCAAAGCATTCAGGCCTAAGGCTAAGTAAGCTTCTATCTAGCTTGTAAAACAATAAGGCCACTGAAATTCAGTGGCCTTATTGTTTTGTTCGTTTAGGGCTCATAACTGATTAATCTGTTGCTTTAGCTCGTACTCTGGCTCTGTCACGATTTTTTCAAGTACTTGTACTCGCTCGAACAGTGCTTGGTTTTGTAGGCTGAGTTGAGTCACTTTATCCTTAAGATGGCTATCGTCTGCGGCGCCTACTCCAAATTGGCGCGCCTTTAGATAGTGTTTAAACATTTAGTGGCGCTGAGGCCAATAATGAAGGTGACCATAATCACTATTAAGACAAATTCGTTTTCCATAACAAACTCCCGTAGCTATTGAGGTTTTCAACTTGGGAGCGACTTAGTTATCGCTCCTCAAGTTTGTCGGTTTAAGTTTATCGTCCCCAAGTTTATCAATCGAAGCGCCCTATAAACCGAAGATCACTTTTTCACTCTTGAGCGACCTTTCCATGCCAAAGGCGAGCAATACCGCAATGGCGAGTGTGCCTAAGGTCGAAACCAGTAACTGCAACATGGGCAAGTCTTTACCTTTGATAAAGTCCATTAATGCCTGTTGCTGACCCGAGACGGGCAACCACTGCAGCATATCTGGCGCTATGTTGTAACTGGCGGCCATCGACAGGGCTAAGGGCACAAATAGCACCATAGTCAGATAGGACTGAGCCTCCTTAAAGGTTTTCGCCATAAAAGACACAAACAGTTGCAGACAAGCGGCCATTAACGCGACGGGGATGCCGACCACTAACATCAGTGCCATAAATTCCGTGGTGATGTTGACGCTAAAGCCTAATTCCTGCCATGGCACAAAGGCGTAGGCGATTTTAGACACCAGCAAGATCAGCACTAAACCGAGCAAAGCGAACAGGCTTACCGCAATTATTTTTGATAGCACTAATTGGCGAGTGGTCAGCGGATGGCTCAATAGCAGCGCCAAGGAGTTGCGTTCGCGCTCACCGGCACTGGTGTCGATAGCTAGGTTCATCCCCGAGATAAATACCGAGTAAATCATAGTGAAAATGGCGATACCTAAGATCATCCCACCCTTAGAGTCTGTGGTGGCTTTGTCTTGCACATTCACCTTGAGTGGCTGCACCACGCGCGGGTCGATACCGCGGGCAATTAAACGTAAACTGCCCATTTCAGCGCTGTAGGCCTGCAGTTGTTTCTCGAGTCTGCGAATCGAGTTCTGCAGTTTCTCCTCTGAATTATCGGCCACGATAGTGATTTCGGCGCTTTTGCCTTGGTTCATTTGCGCGGCATAGTCGGTGCTGATGATCAGTTCTATTGCTTTAAGGTCTTTGGCGTCAGAGCCATCGGCTGCGCCTTGAGTGATGCCCTTATTTGATAAAAATCTTACTAAATCCGGTGCTTTATCGGGATTTTTAATGGTGATTTTCAAATCATCAGGACTGGTTAGCTGGCCAATTAACACCATAAATAGGCCGCACATGATCAGCGGCGTGCCTATGGCGTAGTAGAGACCCGCCATCACAGAGCGCTTATCGCGGGCGGCATCGATGAGTTCTTTACGAACCATAGCGATTATTTTATTCATGCTGTCATTCCCTTAACCATGTTCTTAAATGCCACGCTTTTATATATCAAGGTCTTAAAGGTTAAAACCTGCGGGCGTAATCTTTGCTGAGTCATCATGCCGCTATCCCTTCATCCGTGCCGATCAGTTGAATAAAGGCTTCTTCGAGCGAGTCTTTGCCTGTTTGAATGCAAAGCTCTGTTGGGCTACCAATGGCGACGACTCTGCCTTGGGCCATGACGATCACTTGGTCACACAGTGCGGCGACTTCTTGCATCACATGGCTCGAGAACAGCACGCAATGTCCTTGATTTTTAAGATCGATAAGAATGTCACGCAGTAGGCGAGTGCTCATCACATCCAGCCCACGGGTCGGCTCGTCGAGGATAATATTGCTCGGGCTGTGGACGATTGCCTGTGCGAGGGCGGTTTTCATTCTTTGTCCTTGGGAAAAGCCTTTGCAGCGGCGATCGCTAATGTCTTCGAGGCGCAATTTCGCAATCACTTGGCTGGTGGCCTCTTTGGCGTCCTTGGATGATAAGCCGCTTAGCTCGGCAAAATAGCGAATGTATTCCCTTGGTGTTAAGCGTTCATACAGACCAAAAGGGTCGGGGAATAGCCCGAGTTGCTGCTTAGCGCCAATAGGGTCGATGGCGACATCTATGCCTTCGATTTCAGCCTTGCCGTTATCGGGTTTCAGCAGGCCAAAAATCGTGCGTAAACAGGTCGTTTTACCTGCCCCGTTCGGGCCGAGTAGTCCTGTGATTTGGCCGTTTTGTGCGACGAAACTTAAGTCATTCAGCGCCTGCACGTCACCGATGCGTTTGGAAAGATGGGATACTTTAATCATGGCTTATTCCTTAGCTCCAGTGCTGGCGTGATCATCTGTTGTCGTGGTTTTTGTGCTGGTCGTATTAAGCGGTTCCACCGAGCTGGCATTTAAATAAAAGCTGCGGCGCACATCTTTGTTTAAGCACTCGCCGTCGAGATTGTTGACTGAGCCTGAGCGGACGAGATCGGCAATCAGGTTATTGGCGCAGGATTGATAGGCCACACCGTGGGTCGCATAAGGAGCGACAAAGTGTTTGGCATTGGTGAGTTTTTCCATGGCTAACTCGCCCCAGCTTGGTGGGGTGGCGGGGTCGATTTCGCCGGATAACAACAAGGTCGGAATGTTGCTGTTAATGGGCTCGCTAAAGCTGTCATCGACCGCAGGGACTTTCCATACTGAACAAGTCGCCTCTAAGCCTTCGAGCATGGTTCTGCCCATAAAGGATTTTTTGGCCTGCTCGCGCATGGTTGGGGTAATGCGGTGCATATCTTCGCCACAGACCACAGATGCGTGCATGCCCATCGCCATGCCAGCATTGTCGATAGTGAGGGCATATAGGCCGAGTATGGGTTGGAAGTTGTTTTTCGATGCTTGATGAATCGCATGGGGCAAGAGGGCGCGCACATTGGCTTGATACAGCGCCATACGGATCGAGCCAGAGAATTTACCGCGCGTCATGGTTAACATGGTTTTTTCGCCCGTGACGGGATCGTAAACGTTTTCCATCACAGGGCCTGTGGCGAGCTTAGCGTCGATTCGCTCAAAGTCCGCTTTTAACTCGGGGAATTGACTGTTACAGGCGGCGGTTGCTTGGCAATCCTTAAACAATAAGTCGAAGCCACGATCAATTGCCGAGCCAATTTCTAATACGCTTTGCTGCATGGGCACTATGCCGTCTAAGGTCACTGTGGCTAAGTGCTCTGGATATAAACGCATGTAAAGTTGCGCCATGCGAGTGCCGTAGGAGATGCCGTAAATATGCAGTTTTTTATAGCCTAAGTGCGCACGTACGGCTTCGAAGTCTTTAATCGCATTGAGGCTGCCATATTGGGTCACGTCGGCATCAATTTTGGCTAAGCATTTTTGCGTTTCGGCTAAGGTATCGACATTATCGTCATCGAAGGACAGTGGAGATTGAGCACCTTCATCGCAGGCCAGCACATTCGAACGGCCTGTGCCCCTTTGATCGATCAGTAAAATATCCCGCTGTTGGCGGACTTTGCTCAGCATGGCATCGAAACCTGCCGCGTTCTCTATGGCCGATTGTCCTGGGCCGCCTGCAATCGCCAGCAAGGCTTCTTCATGATTGGCATTTTTCACCGCAGGCAAAACAACGTAATGCACTTGGATCTGTTTGCCATCGGGTTTGTTAGGGTTTTCTGGCACAGTCACAAAACCGCAGTTTAGACGATCGGATACGCCTTCCACATAACAAGTGTCGGTGTCATTCGCCATGTTCCTAGCTATATCTGCCGTCGCTTGTGTCTCTTGGCTTTTAACATCACTCGCCCACGTCGCCGTACTTGCCATTGCCAGTATGAGGGCGCTCATTCTCAAAGTACGCGTGTGCCATGTGGCACTAGTCGCACCATGGCGTGGCTGAGTTGGCACAAGGCGTTGAACTGTGTTGCTTAACTTCCTGTGTGTCATGCTATGTATCATGCGCGCTTTCCTTTTTGCATTTCAGGACGAGTGTGTTAATTTAAATACCAGTGTATCGGTGTATCAATGTATTAATACAGTGTGTAAAGGCTAATGTTAGAACTTTTAAATGTCAACCCCAGCAGTGGTGAACCCATTTACAAACAATTACACGAACAAGTCGTGCGTTTAATTGTGGGCGGTCAACTGCAAGTGGAAGACGTATTACCCTCAGTGCGCCAGATTGCCGAGCATTTAGCGGTAAATCCCATGACAGTTTCCCGCGCCATTCAACAGCTGGTTGACCAAGGTTGGCTCGAACGTCGCCGCGGCCAAGCGACAAAAGTTGCGTTGCGAACTGAGACTATGGCATCGGGTATTAGTCTGCTCGAACCCCAGCTCGATGCCCTGTTGTCGCAGGCAAAGCAGTTAGGTGTCAGCTTGCCCGAGTTGCTGCAACTGCTAAATGAGCGCTGGCAAGATTAGAAAGTAATGTACCGATAAATAGCATAAAAAGGATGAAATTCGATGGACCAAGAGCGCACGCCAATACTTGAATTTAACCGAGTGAATAAAATCTTTCGTGGCAAAGGCGTGGGTGAAAAGTGGGCGCTTAAGGATTTATCGTTAACTTTGTCGGCGGGTATGGTAGTGGGGTTATTGGGGCAAAATGGGGCGGGTAAATCGACCCTAATGCGCTGCGCCTTGGGTGTGCTCACACCGGATTCTGGCAGTATTGTTACCTTAGGCGAAACGCCCGAAAACTTAACTTCAAAGGCAAAGGAGCGTTTAGGTTATGTACCGCAGCAACCTTTTGGTTATGAAGGTTTTACCATTGAACGCGCCCTCGATTTACACCGCAGCTTTTATCCCAATTGGGACATGCAATTAGAGCAAGATTGGTTGGTACGTTTCGAGTTAGATGTGACCCAACAGGTGCAGCGTTTATCGGTTGGGCAAAGGCAGTCGCTAGCCTTGATTATGGCGATGGCCTATCGCCCTGAGTTGTTAATCCTCGATGAACCCGTTGCCAGCCTCGACCCTATAGTCCGGCGCAAATTTATGGTCGATTTGTTCGATCTCGCCCTTGAATCTGGCTCTGCCGTGCTGTTTTCATCCCATATCACCTCAGATCTAGAGCGAGTTGCCAGCCATGTGGCATTGATTAAACAGGGTGAGTTAGTGCTGTTTAAGGAAATCGATGCCCTGCGTGAAGAAGTGCGCTTACTCACTCTCGTGCCCGAAACTGTGTTGCCTGAGTCCATTACAGTGCTGAGCCGTGTTGGCGATTCGGTGCTGGTGGATTTAGGTGAGCACAGCGCGTCAATATCAGGTGTGTTAAAGAATGAAGCTTTAAACTTGGAGCAACTGTTTATGGAGCTACACAGATGAGTGTGGCGCACCATAAGCAGATACAAGTCGCGAAGGGCGAAAGAACGAGTCCACGAATGAATCCTTTCAAGGGCATGCTGCGCTTTTGGTGTTTTGATATCGGCAGTGTGAGCTTTTTAGGTATGGCTATACTGGGGGTGATCTTAGCTTGTATCGCCGCAGTTTATGGTAAAAATGATAGTGCTGAACTGTTATTTTCTATGGGGATTATCTCAAGCTCGGCGGCGGTTGCATGGCAACTCATACGTCTGATGGCGAATGAATGCGCACAGTTAATTCCCCATTATCGTCGCCATATCTACATTCAAAGTGTCACTGTTTTAGCTAGCGTTTTTGGCATAGGAGTCTTGTTCTGTTTAGCTTTAGGTTTGACGGCTAGCCTAGCGAGCTTAGTGCTGGCTTTGGTGATGAGTTTAACTTTTATTTGGCTTTGTTTACTCAGTACTCAGTGGTTTTATGCTTCGTTTTTACTTTTTGTCTTAATGCCATTTATCCCATTGATTGTAGAGCACATTCCCCTTTGGCTAAGTGCTATTGCCCTGCTGATTTTAGGTATGCTGATTGCGCGTGCATGCCGTATTTTACCTTGGCGCGCTGAGGCGAGGACGGTATATCTCAATGGTCTCGAAATGGGGTGGTTTTGGCTGCCGAATCTGCAATCCATGCGTATCTTGAGTCGCTTCGAGCGTTATTTGCATCCCACCAATTTTTTTATTGGCCCTATGTTGACGATTTTACTGCTGCTATTGCCCGTAGTCTGCTTAGTGCTTGGGCTGTTGTCGCATCAATTTCATTTGAATATCCCTGTATTATTGTTTTTGGCGCAGTTCAGTGTGATTAGTTGTTCGCTGGTGCATTGGAGCCGAGTGCAACGCTCGCGCTCGACAGAAACCTTATTGTTGATGCCAGGGTTTGATGGTCGAAAAGGATTCATAGCGGCATTTTGCCTTGGACAGCAAAGACTCCTGAATGTGGTCGTCGGCATTATGCTGGCGTGTAGTCTGCTGTTGGGCTGGCTCAATGGTGATCTGAATATGCAGTTAGTGGGTCATCTGGTGCTCAGCACTTACTGGGCCTGCGCCTTGACGTTAGGTTTTGGCTGTATGTGTCGCCGAGTTTTGCATATCACGCTCACTATGATGGTCGTCGCGGGGCATTCCCTGTGGGTGTCTATCAGCCTTACCTCTTTACGTGATGGCGGCAATTTAACTAATTGGTTGCTATGGGATCTACTCTTAATACTGCTGGGGCAAGCGGTGCTGATTTGGGGCAAGAGAACCCTCTGGAAGGGCGATGTTATGAGGTCATGTTGACGTTCTGAGATTAAATTTTGTTCGCCCTGACAAGTAAGTGAAACTAAGAGTGGTACGCCGCTAAAGCCTATTTACAGCGTGATTTGGGCGACATTTGCACAACATTAGAGCAAAAACTCTTAGTTTTTATTTGGCCTTCAGGTAGAATGCTGCAAAAGCGGTACACTTGTAAGCTAAAAAGGTGAGTCTCTTATGTCTCTCGATCAATATCATGTTATTCGACTATTACAGCAGCAGAGCGAGTCTTTAAAAGACGCAGTAGCGCTGGAAGGTTTTGAAATGGCCGCTCCTTGGTATCAGGTGAGTTGGCAAGCCTTCGACCAAATCAGCAGTAAAATTGCACAAGTGTTGATCGAACTTGGCGTACAAGTGCAAGACCGTTGCGTTATTCTGGCGCAAAACTGCCCGCAGTGGACTTGTGCCGATGTCGGCACTCTCAAAACTCGCGCCGTTGTGGTGCCAATTTATCCCACCAGTACCGTCGAACAGGCTAGCTTTATCGTTAACGACGCCACCGCTAAAGTGATTTTTGTCGACGATGCTAAGCAATACGCCATGGCGTGTGAGTTGCAAGCCTTATGCCCAAGCCTAGAGCATGTGATTGTATTCGATGCCAGCGTGACACTCGCTGCCGATAAGGCCAATCAGCATTGGCATCTAGATACCCTATTGGCGGGTGACACTCAGTTAAACATTGAGCAAGAAGCCGAGCTTCATCAGCGTTTACACGCTGCAAATCTCGATGATTTACTGACCTTAATTTATACCTCCGGCACGACGGGCGATCCTAAGGGCGTGATGCTGGATTACCGTAATATGGCGTCTACCATACGCCAGCACGATCAAAAACTGGCCTTCCATTCTGGCGATGTGTCTTTGGCATTTTTGCCATTGAGCCATGTATTTGAGCGCAGTTGGAGTTTCTACGTCTTGTGCCGTGGCGGTCATAACGTCTATCTGCAAAATACCCAAAGAGTGAAAGAGGCGATTAGCGCCGTGCGTCCACATACCTTGTGTGTGGTGCCGCGTTTCCTCGAAAAAGTGTATAGCGCCGTACAAGATAAAGTCGCCAAATCAGCCGACGGTCGTAAGAAGTTGTTTGCTTGGGCGATGCGCGTCGGCCAACGTCAGTTCGAAGTTGGCCAAGGTCGTGCTAAGGGCGGATTGTGGTTGTCGCTGCAATGGCGTTTGGCGCACAAGCTGGTGTATAGCAAGCTGCAAGCCGTGCTCGGTGGCCGTTTGAAGTTTATGCCTTGCGGTGGCGCAGCCTTAGATGTGAATGTCGGTAGTTTTTTCCATGCGATTAATATTCCAGTACTTTGTGGATACGGTATGACAGAAACTAACGCGACTGTGACCTGCAATACCTTAGGTAATCGAGTGCCAGGTTCCAATGGACAACCTTTGCTGGAAACCGAAATCAAGCTAGGTAAGGATGATGAGATTTTAGTCCGCGGCGCTACTGTGATGCGCGGCTATTACAATCGTCCTGAAGATACCGCCGCTGCGTTTGAGGATGGTTGGTTAAAAACCGGCGATGCAGGGCGTTTCGATGCGAACGGCAATTTATTTATTACCGATCGTATTAAAGAATTGATGAAGACCTCCAACGGTAAATATATCGCGCCGCAAAGGGTTGAGGGCGCCGTGGGCTGTTGTCCTTTTATCGAGCAAGTGGCTATTATTGCCGATGCGCGTAATTATGTGACTGCTTTGATTGTGCCTGCGTTTGAGTCACTTGAAGCGTGGGCGAAGGACAAAGGGCTGAAGTATGAGTCACCTTTAGAATTGCTGCGCCATAGTCATGTGGTTGAGCATTTTGAGCAACGCTTAAAGCAGTTACAGCATGAGTTGGCCGGTTTTGAACAGATTAAAAAGTTCACTCTGTTGCCTGAAGCGTTTTCGATGGAAGCGGGTTTAATCACCCCAACGCTCAAGCTGCGCCGCAAGATGATTTACCATAAATACGCCCATGAAATAAATGCTATGTACAACAACTAATTGTTAAGTTGTTGTTGCTAAAGGCCGCAGAAGCGGCCTTTTTTTTATCTACTACTTCCTGAAGTGCTTTTCTTCGCTTAAAATTCGCCCCGTTTACTGGTGCGCATGAGGCGCGAGGCGTCGGTATAAAAGGTGTAGTTAAATGGAACTTTCGATTCGTAGTTTATTCGCTGCAGTGAGTGCGGTGTTGTTATCTTCTTTAACTGTCATTCCTGCAGCTGACGCTGAGGATTACGACAAAATCGTCCATGGCCCAGTGGACTTGCCTAACGGGCAATGGCTCAATTTCTATCAAAAAGATCATAAAGTGTGGGGCGAAATGCTCTATGGCGATGCGCCCGGCGTGCGTCTTGATGATTATGGTTCTGCTGAAGTGGTTGCGGTTTTTTACCTCGATTTTGATAAAGGTGGCACCAAAGAAGTGGTTGTCATGCTTAAAGATGCCGATGGTCAGCATTTACGGGGCTATGGTTTTGAAGGGGATGATCTCACAAAACTTCCCCGTCTACAGGTTGTGCTCGATGAAGTCGCACCAACCTTAACCTCGTTTACCGTGGGTAGCGTTCGTAAAGTGTTAAGCCAAATTCCGCCGCAACAATATCGTATGACCTATGATGTTGACGCGATTGAAGATCCCGCCATTAAAGCGATTGTCGATGGTTCTACTAAGCTCAAGCCGACCTTAGTGGGTTATCGTAATTCCGAAGGTTCACCCGTCGATGTGAAGACAGCCGTCGAATATAAATTACGTTATCCACTCACTCGTAAAGATAAAGATGCCCAAGGTAATGAGCATCAATATAGCCTTGTGACCACCTTTGATCGCAGTGGATATAGTGAAGAAGATGGCAGTTTTGTATTGGTGAGCGTGGCCTTTGAGGCCGATGACTTTGATTGGCTTAAAAGTGGTGGTGCCGTGATCCCTAAAACTGGCCCATCCTACGATTTTATGAGTATGAGCATGGCGAGCACTTGGGCAGGGCTTGCCAGTGAAAGTCATTATGCCCAAGGCGTGCTTGATGGCCCGTATGCAGCCTACGATGGTCGCAATGGTAGCGTGGTTTACTCTGGTAACTACAAACAGGGCAAAAAAGTCGGTAAGTGGATGGAGACAGAGAACCAAGCCATTTATTGGGAAGGCGAATATCTTGACGGTAAAAAGCAAGGTAAATGGATTGCACAGTCGATGTTCGATGAGGCCGATAACTTTGGTTTTGCCCATTACAATCAGGATGTGCTCGACGGCCCCTACGAAGTCTATGAGCCCGATTATGACTCCAGTGCAGAAGGCGATAAGCGATTAGTGGCAAAAGGTATTTATCTTAATGGCGTAAAAGATGGCGAGTGGCTTGAGGCTGATGGCAGCAAAGGCCAATATCAAAAGGGTGTGAAGCAAGGCGCTTGGGTCGATAAAGTGACGAGCGGACATTTCCGTGATCAAGTAGGTGAAGGCGCCTATCTTGCAGGAAAACGCACTGGCCTTTGGGCATTTAAAGCCGAAGATGGGACTCGTACCGAAGTGAACTATGTCAATGGCTTACGTCAAGGAGAGTCTAAATCATTCGACAAAAATAATCTGATGTTTAATACCCGTCATTATGAGCAGGGTCGCCTTAATGGTCAGAGTATTTGGTATTCAAGTCCGAATGTCGTGGTGGATATCGCTAACTACCGCCAAGGAGAGTTGGATGGTCAGCAAATGCGCTTTAATCCCCAGAACGGTGAGCTGACTGAACTAACGAGTTATAAATTCAATGAAGCGGTGACGCTTAAGCCTTCGCACGATGAATGTATTATGCGTGAGAATCCCTACTCAGATGATTGTGAAGGGGTGATTAATGGTAAAAATGAAGAAATTTCATCGATAAAACACGGTGAGCAGCGCGAATATCATAGCAGCGGCTCCTTGTATAAATTGGCTTATTACACCAATGGCGCTGTAGATAAAGAATATCAGTTTGATTCCAATGGCCGTTTATTAAATTTAAAAACGTACAAAGCGGGTAAGGAATACGGCCCAAGTATCAGTTATTCCACTGATGGTGGTTACTCACTCTCCCGATATGGTCACCAAGTGAATAACCGTGTCTCTGGCCCCCATTACAGTTTCTATCCTAATGGGCAATTAAGAAGCCTGTGGAACTACTGCCAGCAAGAAGGCGAAACCTGGAACGGTGAACCTTATTTCTGGGATAACGCCATTGCGCGCTGCGGTATACAGCGCGAGTACTTTGATAATGGTGCAGTGAGTTGTATTGAAGACCTCGATAGCAATTATGCCGTGGATAAAGTGTGTTACGACATGAATGGCAAGATAGCGAATGAAATGCTGCGTATCGATGAACAGCATGTGATCCACAAGCGCTACATTAACGGTGTTATCTATTCCGAAGAGCCGGGTTTTGCCGATTACTCACATATCACTAAGGGCCGTAAGATTTATCACTTAGAGAACCCAAAAACTCATGGGGTGTATAAGTCTTATAAAAATGGCAAGTTAGAATACGAGAAAATGTATGATATGGGTAAGGCTGGATGCCTTAAAAAGTACGATGCTAACGGCAAGCAAACCCCAGAAACGGCGAGTTGTCAGTTTTAAAATGCTAGGTTTGGGCTAGTGGCTAGAACCTGTTTGGCTTAGGATAATGGATGAGTTTGGTGGTTGGTTTCATTGCGATAATCACCACGCTCTTCCATTCATAAAATAATAAAAAGGAAGTTTGCATGTCAGCCACAGAATACAGTCTCGAAATCAATCCAAGATTTACTGAAACCGACGGCCTAGGTCATATCAACAACACTGTTATCCCCGTATGGTGCGAAGCGGCGCGCACGCCAATCTTTGAGATTTTTAATCCTGAGCTGGATTTACATCAGTGGAACTTAATCGTAGCGGGGTTTACCGTGGCATTTATCGCGCCGACTTACTATGGCAAGAGTGTCACAGTAAAAACCTATGTCAGCCGTATTGGTAATAGCAGTTTCGAGCTGACCCAAACCTGTTGGCAAGCGGGTAACAAGACCGCCGAAGTGAAAACCACACTCGTACATTACGATTACAGCAGTGAAAAAAGCCGCCCGATTCCTGAAGATATCCGCGAAATGCTCGCTAATCTGAGTGGTGAAAGCGCTTAGTCTGCTTACTCTTTCGGTCAGCGTAATTGCAATTGCGCTGCTGAAGGGTTAATTTGTCGACCCGCTAACTGTGATGCAGATCACTTGTCTGTATCGCTTAATTTTTATCGGTTCGGATTAACCATGAGATTCTATTTTACCCGCATGCGATCGAAGGACATTTGTCCACCAAGACAGCCACTTAAAAAGATTGTGTGGTCATGGGTTGGGGCTTTCTGTGGCA
Source organism: Shewanella sp. SW32 (assembly GCF_025653365.1). NCBI lineage: Bacteria > Pseudomonadati > Pseudomonadota > Gammaproteobacteria > Alteromonadales > Shewanellaceae > Shewanella > Shewanella sp. SW32. The sequence continues at coordinate 57,121 of NZ_JAKKSJ010000005.1, forward strand.
TTTACTTGGTTGCGAGTCTCGCAAATTATATGAGTGAAAACCTTGTCGACACTATGTTTGTCATTGGCTCGTTCGGCGCGTCGGCTGTGCTAGTGTACGGTGCACCGCTGGCGGAGTTTTCTCAGCCGCGTAACTTGATTGGTGGCAGTGTGTTATCGGCCTTAATTGGGGTCGCAGTGTACCAAGTGTGTGGCGATTATGTGGTGCTGTCGAGCGCCTTAGCGGTATCCCTGTCTATCGCATTCATGTACCTGACTCGCACTCTTCATCCACCGGGCGGCGCAACGGCATTGATTGCCGTGATTGGCGGTGAAAACGTGCATCAACTCGGCTTTCTTTACGCGTTAATGCCAGTGTTCCTCGGCTCAGTATTACTCTTACTGGTCGCGCTGGTGGTCAATAACCTCTCCACCGATCCCAAGCGCCATTACCCTGTTTATTGGATTTAGCGAACTTGTTCTTAAATCTGCCTATTTCAAAAACTTCTGCACATACCAGCAGCTGGCTTGGATAGTAAAGTCTTGGCCTTTAGCCCACTTTAAGCCGTGGCGCACTAAGCGTTCGGCAAGGCCTTTACCGCGCAGTTCGTTGGGGACAAAGGTGCGGCTAAAATCGATATCCTTGCCTGATAATCGGTATTCCAACACGGCTTCATAGCCGTCGACAGGGATAATAAAACGCTGTCTATCCTGTTGATGTTCAATGGCGATCTCGATATTTTCGTTATCTGGCATACATGCTTCCCTCAAGGTATGGCCTAAAGTGTGCTGGCAATTCGTTATTGATTTGAATAGCTTAAGCGACTTCGTGTTGTTTGAGAATCGCCAGCAGTTCTGCCGGTAACTCGGCTTTTTTGCCCGTTTTAAAGTTAAACATCACCGCGACTGAAGTGCCTAAGGTGGTTACTGCCTGCTGCTGTTTACTAAAAGCCTGATAATGCATGGTAAATCTATCGCTGTGAATATCGCTAATGCTGACACTTACCAATAAAGTATCGGGGAAAGTCACTGGGCGTTTATAGCGAGCCTGATTTTCGCTGATTACGGGGCCAATGCCGGATTTATACAGGGTATCTAGCGGGAAGAGGCGATTGAAAAAGTCGATACGTGCCGTTTCAAAATAGCGGAAATACACCACATTATTAACATGCTGCAAGGCATCCATTTCGCCCCAAGCAACGGGGATTTGGGTAACGATAGGGTGCTGTGCGAGAAACTTTTCCATTGCCTGTTCTTGTACACCTTCTTGCAACTGTTGTTTAAATCCCATGATAAAAATCCCAAGTTAAAACGCTCGTTTAAGCGGCCAGACTAGCAGCATAAGATTGCTGCGACAAGTCTTGGCCTAAGCTGATACTGTGGCTGATAATGGCAAGCAATGCCGATATGAGTAATGTCTTTAAAGGGTTAGGTTGAGCTATGTATATTGGACAAGCGGCAAAGCAAACTGGGCTGTCGATAAAAGCGATTCGCTTGTATGAGGAGTGGGGGCTAATCGACACTCCCGCACGTCAGGGGCGTTATCGTATTTATAGTGCGGCGGATATTAGGCTGTTGTTGCTGATCAAAGAGGCCAAAGCCCTCGGCATTAAGCTTGTCCAACTAAAAGATTTACTCGAACAAGGCGATAAGCATGCTCAGTTAGCCACAGTGCAGGCTTTTTTGTTGGGTATAAAAGCGGATTTTTTACGCCAGATAAGTGAGTTAGAACATAAAGTCACTCAGTTAGATGCCTGTATTGATGGGCTCACCTCCTGTGAGTCGCAGCTGTTACCTTAGGTCTTGACTCTCCCCTTAGGGGCAGAGTTTATGCTATTTGTCACATTGACTGTTATGGAGTTTCATCGTGGCAAAAAAGATTTTAGTGATCTGTGGTAATCCTAAGGCGCAGAGTTTTTGTGAGCATCTGGCTGAAACCTATGCCCAAGCGGCGGCAGATAAACACTCAGTGAGAATCGTCAAACTAGCTGAGCTGAATTTTGACCCGAATTTGAGCTATGGTTATCGTCAACCTCAGCCACTCGAAGCCGATTTGCAGACGTTTCAAGCGAATATCCAGTGGGCGGAGCATGTGGTGATTGTCACCCCGATTTGGTGGGGCGGTATTCCTGCTAAGTTTAAAGGCTTAATCGATAGGACATTTTTATCTGGGTTTGCATTTCAATATGAGAAAGGTAAATTGATACCCGCTAAGTTGCTGCGCCATAAAACCTCGCGAATTATCATGACTATGGACACGCCGCCTTGGTATTACAAGTGGTTTCAAGGCGCTCCCGCGCTCAAACAGCTTGATACCGCCACCTTAGTATTTAGTGGTTTTAAGCGGGCTAAGTCCAATATGTTGGGACCAGTGATGAGTGCTAAGGAGCCGCAATTGCAACAATGGCGAGCGTTGGTGCAGCGGCTGGGGAATTTAGGTTTATAGAATCTAGGCGACACAAGGAGTGGGGTGTGATTAAACAAGTGGGCAATACTCTTATTCAGCCAAAACACAGAGCGTCCTGCCATTGCGGTGCCGTGGTATTGGAGCTGTCATTGTCTAATGGCATCGAAAATCCACGCCGTTGCGATTGCTCTATCTGTCGCCGTAAGGGCGCAATGGTTGGCTCTGTGCCGCTGGCGGGGATTAAGATCCTCAAGGGGGAGGATGCGCTGAAACTCTATGAATTCAATACCAAAACTGCCAAACACTACTTCTGCTCTATCTGCGGTATTTACACCCATCACCAGCGGCGTTCCAATCCCCATGAGTATGGTTACAACATTGGTTGCCTCGAAGGGGTCAATCCATTCGATCTCGAAAATGTGCCCACGAATGATGGCGTTAACCATCCTGCGGATCGTTAGATTATGAACATAGGTCAGTTTGCTGCACTCACAGGGCTGTCGGCGCATACGCTCAGATATTACGAGAAAATTGGCCTACTGCAGTCTGTCGTGCGAAATGGCAGCGGGCATCGTGATTATGCGGCGAAAGAAGCGGAATGGATTGGGTTTATCAATCGCTTAAAAGAAACGGGCATGCCGTTAAAGCAGATATTGACCTATGCCGAGTTGCGTGTCCAAGGCGATGCAACCGCTGGCCAGCGACAGCAGTTGCTCGAGCAACATGCAACACAATTGGCTGAGTGTATTCGCCAAGAGCAGGAGCATTTGGCTGCCCTTAAGCAAAAAATTCACTATTACCAAACTCATTTTAGTGGCTAAGCTCAGTCGCTAACATTTGTAGTTAAATGCTAAAAAGCTAATATTATTTACTTTTCTATTTGCTTGCTTGTGCCTCTAGTCGGCGAGTTAAACAGAGGGTTAGTTTTACTGATCCGCATTGCCTGTGTCATCCATCAATGAACCATTGACTTAGAGTTAACTCTAAGGTTTAGGCTGCTTGCTGTGATTTAATCCAACAGGAGCTAAAAATGAGTAATCAAAGATATGTGCAGGGCCTCGCTAAACTGACTGAAATCGACGGTGAGGCGGGGGAGAAAGTCATACGCAGTCTTGCCGATATTTGCCCTGACTTAGGCAAGTACATTATTGAATATCCTTTTGGGGATATTTATCAGCGTGAAGGGCTCGATCTTAAGACGCGGGAGCTAGTGACCGTTGCCGCACTCACGGCGCTAGGGCATTGCCAGCCACAGTTAAACGTACATATTAATGGCGCATTGAATGTGGGTTGTACGCCGCAGGAAATTGTTGAGGTGATATTGCAAATGTCGGTTTATGCTGGCTTTCCTGCTGCACTTAATGGCATGTTTGTCGCTAAAACCGTATTTTCTGAGCGGGAGTTAAGCGTCGTTTAGTTAGTCCTGAGTCAGGTTTATCGATTTGCAAAAGTGACCATAAGGCCGCTTTGATTTCCTCTCTCAAGTTCATTTTAGTTGGATTTAAACGGGCGATGGGGTGTTGCAGAGCTTTCATTCGACTCTAAACAGAACATTCGACTTTGGCTAGAGATAGCCAAAGTGACCAATGTACCGAGATTGAGTGGCACAGTTGCCATCACTGTGCTTGGCACATTACAGTGGCAAATGTTGCCCGTCTTACTATTTCAATGGAATATAAAATAATAATGAATTTAATAGGTTACATTGGGTCGGCTCGCCAATACTTGCGAAAGCTCAGCTTACCATCACTGAGTGAAATCCGTTTAGGTTTGGGCAAATTTTGGCGCTGTCTTATCCAAGGGGTGGCTAAGTTATCCTTTGCGCAAAAGCTGTATCTTATTGCTTTGATATTGGCTTTTAGTAGCGAGTTAATGGGGTTGGTCGCTGTGATTGCCGTAATCGCTATGGCCATCGAGTTTTGGCCTGTGTTCGAGCGGGTTTGGCACAGTTTGGCGGGCAAAGCTGTGTTGTTGCTGTTTTATGCGATGATTGCCAACTTTGCTTTGGGCTGGTCTGGCGCGATAGTTAACGAAGTGGTCGGGGTCTCAGCAAGCGATCTCAATTACACCCATAACTTAGCGATTTTACTCTATATGCCCGCTTGGTTTTTGATGGTGAGCGCTATCGTGCTGCTGGCATTACAGTTGATTATTCCTATCTATTTAATATTAATTTTTTTGCTTAAACCTTTGGGTGTCAAGTCGTTACGGCTTACCTCGCATACTTCATTCCGTAAAACGACTTTTTTGATCCGTATCGTGCTAGCGACTGTGGTTTTGTATCACTTGAGCCTGTTAATTGATTTAGAGACGCGCATTGAAACCTCATTTGGCAACTTTATTACCTCTCCCCAAGAAGCCGCTAAGCATGCGCCTCGCGAGCCTAAATCGGGACGGTTGCCGGATGCGACCGATGTGCTGACGGTACCGATTGTAGAGCTAACTCAGACTGCTCTTGATTCTGAAAGCGATAAATCGAGCAAGGCTGAGAATAGTAATGATGACGGCGAGCTGGAAGAGGAAGAGCGCAAAAAGGCCTACGCCTCGGTGCGAACTCAATATCAGTACTTAGTGCGGCAATGGCTAGCTACGTTCGCATTTTCACTTGAAGCCAATGGCCGCTCGCGTTGTAAAAAGCCTGCCGAGTCGAATGTGATTGAATTAAATGATTACGAGATTTTGTTGATCACACCCGATAAGAATGCGGATTATGGTTATCGTTTTGAGGTGGAAAAATGTATCTCGGCCGCGTTTCCGTTGGCGGTGAAGGGCAATTGAGTCAATTAATAAAAAAGCGACCACAAGGTCGCTTTCGTTTTATCGGCTAAATCAGCTTGAGCTGACTATCGTGTTATTCAACCATCACATTATTCAATCAGCAGCTCATCGAAGCTGCTGATTTTGCGGAACTCGCCAGTGCGTTGTTTGCTGTCGCGAACCATTTGGCAGGTCATCATACCCGCAGCGTCAGCAGCCTTTAATTCTTCAATAACATCAGACACAAACAGCACTTGTTTGGGGCTTAAGCTGATAGTGTTGAGGATATTGCAGTAAGCCTGCTTATCTAATTTGTTGCCCGTGCGGGTGTCGAAATGGCCGTTAAACATTTCAGTTAAATCGCCGCCGTCACTGTGGCCGAACAACAGTTTTTGCGCGTCGACAGAGCCGGATGAAAAACTGTAAATACGCAGATTTTGTGCGCTAAAACGTTTCACCGCTTCAATAAAGTCCGGGAAGATATGGCCCTTAAATTCGCCATGGGCATAGCCTTGTTTCCAAATTAACCCTTGTAAGGTTTTAAGTGGCGTAGCTTTACGGTCTTCGTTGACCCACTGTTGCAGGATCTCAGTTACACGCGCTAAGTCAGCCTCGGGCTCTAGGGCGATATCTTTAGTGTCACAAATACAGTTTTCAACCAATACATTGTGTTGGTTCTGTTCTAAAAAGTCTGGCAAGGCTTTGACAGAATAGGGGAATAGTACATCTTGGATAAAGTTTAGGTCTGTCGTGGTGCCTGCTGTGTCTACGACTATGGCTCTGATACCCATAATGTTTTGATACTCCACAATATGTTGGCTAAAAAATGCAACTCCGATCCTAAGCGTTATTGGTGAAATTGGCTAGTCTATTTCACCCAAACACATGGGCAAATTGTGGGTGATATCACTAAGCGATAAGATTGAAATTTGATTAATCTAGTAATTTTAAAAGCTTATCCACTGATTATCCGAGAAAACACTAACTTGATACTGGATTTCATCTCGTTTATTGCGCACAAGTTTGTGGTAGACATAAGACTATGGTCTTAATAGCTAAGGGAAATTTAGGCTGCTATTGTAGTTAAAGTCTCTTTACTCCTTTATACCTTGCATGCTGTGGTTTTCGGGAGACGAGACAGCATATTTCACCTGCGAATAGAGAGACCTTACATGAAATATTTACCCGCACTTGGCTTTGGTATCCTATTAGCCTTATTGAGTTTTATCAGTTTCTCATTGGTCGCCAGCGCAGGTTATATGTTGGACATGTTGAGTGCGGTGCCTCACATCTCGCATAACAGTGTGGAGTATCTTTTATTGGCGGCTCATGATGCGAGTTTGCTGATATTGCTTGCAGGTTTAGTGCTTTATGCTTACCACAGGATCTTTCCTAAACTTCCCTTCGATTGGTTTACCGCTGTGCTTATCCAAATGCCGCTTGGCTTGGCGGTACTGGTATTAGATGGTTTTACTTTAAACCTGTTTTCATTCAAAGGTTTTGCTCTAACGTTGACCACTTTAGCCGCTTCATTTGGGGTGTTAAGCCTCTTTTGGTTGCTTCAACGCAGAGCTAAGCGTTTCGAGGCGAGGCTTAGTAAATAAGCAGAATTTACAGAACATAGCGTAGGCGCAGTGCCGTTTGTTCAACAGGGGATAACGCGAGCCACTGTTCTCGGATTTCCACGGCCTCTTGCGGATAGTCGGTAATGAGCACATCGGCTCCCAGCGCCAACATGCGCCGCATTTGCCGTGGATTATTTACTGTCCATACATGCACTTGCTTACCTCCTTTGTGTGCACGGGCGATAAATTTTTCGTTAGTAATCGATTGATTGACCGCTAAGAATTGTGTATTCGCCTTAATGGGATCGCCAATGGATTGAGTGACGATAAGGCCAGTGTGAATGGAAGGGTCGAGTCGTTGCACTTCTTCAATGGCTCTTGCTTCGAGTGATGTAATGACGACTTGTTGTGTCATTTTCTCTTGTTGCAATAAGGCGACAACGGCCTGTGCCAAGCTGGGATCGGCTTGATTATATTTAAGCTCAATGTTCAAACCGATTTTGTTGCGTGCCTCATTAAGCATCTCTAGTAGTGTTGGTACGGATTCACCTGCAAAGGCGGCACTGTGCCAACTCCCCGCATCGAGTTGCTGTATTTCACTCGCACTGAGGTTGGCAACTCGCCTAGAATCGCCCGCTATGCGCATTAAATCAGCATCGTGCAATACCATTAAGGTGCCATCGGATGCCGTTTGCACATCGATTTCGGCATAATCCGCCTTTTCTGCAATCGCTAAACGCAAAGCCGCAAGGGTATTTTCTGGTGCCCTAGCAGCGCCAGCACGGTGGGCAGTAATCAGGATGTCATCCCTTTGTGGTTCACTATTGAGGGCATATACCCCTAACCCCAACATGATTAAAAAAGTGCCGATCAACACCCCGCTTATCGTATAAATCGACAGTTCAGACGTTCTTTTTACCGTTTGTCGCCCAAGGCGTTCTAACCCTGCGGGTTTTTCTCCCAGTTGGCGGTATAACAGCAATATGATAAAGGCTTCCCCAAACATTCCGAGTAAGGACCATGCCGCGCTGAGCATAAAAATCAGTGCAGAGACGAGGGCCAATATGGCTAATTCTGCCGAAAGTGTCAGCGTAACCCTATCGAGTAAAATATCGGCTCCCCAGGAGATCAGCAGCATTAAGGGATACACCAAAGCACCTATCCTCAACCACCAACCCGCAGCGTGCCACATAATCGGGCGTTCATTGCCTGCGCTTAATTGCCAACTGCGTTTGAGTGCCGTCAAAGCATCGGTCGTTTCACTCACAATAATCGTCAGTGAAAAGGCCGCTTTGGCCCACAGATATAAGGCAACAAGGACATAGATTATCGCTAAGAACGCCATACTCGTTAAGGCGAGATACCAGTCTATAGGCTTGAAATACAAGTAGTAATTGATGTCGTGTCCCTGTAGAAACACGCTGAAAATCAGATATCCTAACCCGATAAAAGGTACGCTGAGCAGCAATAAGCAAGCCGCATAAATGCTACCAAGGCGAATAAATACGGGTAAGCGCGCAGTCGCGAAAATCAGCGCCCGCACTGGGCCAATGGGAATATCGTATAAGCCAGATGCTGCGAGAATCGTGACTCCAGCACGTTGGGTAAAAAACACGGTAAAGCTGCTGAATAGAGTAATGACCATAAACAGCAAGCCATAGGGAGACATGGCGAAAGCGATTAAGTCATAATTGGTTATGGTGACATTGCCCGTTTGGGCAATCAGATGGCGCAGTAGCCAGCCAAAAGACGGGACGATAATACCCGCCGACACTAAGGTGAATAACAGTTCAAATTCAATGAGTTTTCTACCGCAGCGACGAATGGCTTTAAGCGTGTCATGCCAGTAACTGTGTTCAGGATTGAGCATGCAGCTTCCTTAATCGTGCGAGTTTAGGACTGTAATTTAGCAGCGTTTCAGGTTGACGGTTAGTCATTCGTGTAATGTTTTGAGCTGGTGAGTCAGTTGTTATTATCCATAAAGCAATAAATACACTGATTATTTCAAGTTTCCGAGCTGCGCCTATGTCGGGTCGTTTGTCATTGAGCTTTCTTCAAAGTGTAATAATAGATAGCTCGTTAAGTTGGTTCACTCGATTTAGTATCGTCGCCAATTTTATTGGTATCGCAATCTTTCTCTATTTTAAACATTGGGTTGGGTATATTCGGCTGTGAGTGTGCTAATAGTGATACCTTCTATCCTATTCTTATTTTGATATTTAACATGTTTTAGTGAGTCGACTTTATAAATAAATTACTTATCCCAGAAGTGCACGATATCGCAGATTAAGCCTTGTCTATGTTTTGTTGCTTATTCAACATTTTGATTTTTTGCGGATAAAAATCAAAGTCATGTGGTATCAACTTGCTGATTTATATAGGTAAGACCTGCGTATACATGTTTGCCTCGTTAAAATCCGTGAATCAGATTTACCTCGTCTGGTTTACATACTAAAATTTCACGCAATTTACCCGTGTCAAAGGGATTGCGTTGGTAACAGTCGTTCTTTTATGTAGTTCTACATGATAAGAATTTGCTTATAAATAAAAGAGTAGTAATAAATTGTCTTATAAAAAATTTAATGCATTTTTGAACGCAAACATGCGGGCCTTTGAAATGGTTGGTGTTCTAATGCGCATATTTAGTTTCTCACTTGTCAGTTGGCTTGGCCCTGAAAGTCCTTTTATGTTTGTTTGGATTTTCAACACAATAGATGCTGTTTTGCTAACATGGTGTGCCGCTTTACGCAAAGATGCCGCTTACACGTTACTCAATGGTTTTTGGATTTTGATTGGTATTGTAGGGATCGCAAGAGCTGGCGGATTGATTCACTAAGTTTTCTGGTTCATGTCAGTGAATTACTCTACCCCAGACTGATTCATCACACCGCCAAAACATGCCCTTAAGCCCTGTTATCGGGTATTGGAGGGCATTTTTTTACCCTAAAATGAATCAAATTCATTAAGAACTGATTCAAGCCATCTTAATGACGCCACATTATCAACATAACGAGTTTGTGATGGTGGCGCAGTTTCTTGAAACGCAAATTGCATAAGGCTAATGGTTAAATTAGATCGTTAATATGCGCGGGAGTTGATGAGATTAAGCACTGGCATGTAAGGGACCGTTCGTGACAGGGATGTCACGGTCGAGCCCTCAAGGATGAGTTTATGGCGCGTCACTGGAAAGCCAGTGCTTAATCATTTTCTGATTATTTGCACATTGCCGCACATTCAGTACAGGGTTGCTTAGTTGACACAATCAACTAATCTCGATATTGTTGATACAGTCAACTATATCGAGAGCCTTCTATGTCGTCATTGTCACTCAGTGAAACTTTACACAGATTAGTGCATGCCTACAAAAAGCAATTGCGTAGCGATATTGCTGCACAAGAGATTGATTTACCTGTCACTCATATCCGAGCCTTGAAGGGCGTGTGTCGCAATCCTGAATCGACAGCCCAGTCTATCGCCCTGCGTATGCAGCGGGATAAAGCACAAATTACCCGTGTTCTTAATGAGCTACAGCAGAGCGGGTTGATCACTAAAATCGATAACCCTAAGGATGGCCGCAGCCAGTTACTGCGACCCACGGCTGAGGGGGAAAAGATCATGACTCAGATCAATGCCTCAGAACGTAAAACCGTAGCGCGCATGACGCAGGCGCTCAGTTCAGACGAAGTCGATACTTTTATTAAACTTGCCAATAGGATAAGTAAAAGTGTGGATGATGCCGCTGCCAAAAGTGAAACTGATTGCCTTACTCAAAAAAGACCATCTAGTAAGCCAAAAGATACGGCTGGAAACGGAGCCATTGAGTTGCGCTTAACGGCAGAACACGCCATAGGAGAAAATCATAATGAATAAACCTGCACCACGTGAGCTAGAAGTGATCCGCGCGACTTATATCACTCCGCATATGTTACGCATCACCTTAGGCGGTGCGGGATTGGCTGGATTTCCTGCCGATCAAGAGAGCGCCTATATCAAGTTGTTATTCCCACAAGCGGGTGAGCGTCCATTAATGCGAACTTACACTATCCGTCAGCAACGCGATGATGAAATCGATGTGGATTTTGTGCTGCACGATACCAACGGCCCCGCATCGAGTTGGGCGAAAACGGCGCAGGTGGGCGAACTCATTCAAATTGGCGGACCCGGACTTAAAAAACTGATCAACTTTGAGGCGGATTGGTTTTTACTCGCAGGTGATATGACAGCCTTACCCGCCATTAGCGTGAATCTGGAAAAATTGCCAAACAATGCAGTGGGTTACGCTGTGATTGAAGTGCTAAGTGAAGCAGATATTCAACCTTTAGTGCATCCTGAACACGTCGAGCTGCATTGGGTGATCAATCCTGAAGCCGATCCCGAAGGCCGTCCTTTGGTCGAGCGAATAGCCCAATTACCTTGGCTTGCTGGCGAGCCAGCCGTATGGATTGCCTGTGAATTTAATAGCATGCGCGCGTTAAGAAGGCATTTTAAGCAAGCGCATTCATTGCCTAAGAGCCATTTTTATACCTCGAGCTATTGGAAAATCGGTTGTAACGAAGGTGAGCATAAGCTGGTAAAACAAGAAGATGAACAGTTAGAAAATGGGGCCAGTGTTTAAATTCAGATAAGGTCGCCAAGTTTGATTTAGCGACCTTATCTAACGTTTCGCTTATGCCGTTTTTGCTGCTGATGCACCTATTATTGATGCACCTATTATTGATGGATCTATGCTACTGGTGAACTAGCTTGCCATTCTTCACCACATCTTTGCAGGGATTGACGCCGTAGCTGTAGGCCAGCTGCGCAGGCGTGGCGATATCCCACAGACAAAAATCGGCTTGTTTGCCAACCACTAAGCTGCCAACGGTGTCTTCAATTCCTAGTGCTTTGGCGGCATTTAAGGTGAGTCCAGTTAGGGCTTCTTCTGGCGTTAAGCGGAACAAGGTGCAGCCCATATTCAGCATCAACAGGGTTGAGCAAATGGGGGATGAACCTGGGTTGAAATCGCTGGCGAGCACCATAGGTACGCCGTATTGACGCAGTAAATCGATAGGTGGTTTTTGGGTTTCCCGCAAAAAGTAAAACGCGCCTGGCAGCAGTACGGCGCAGGTGCCACTTTCACTTAAGGCTTTAACGCCTGCTTCATCTAAGTATTCAATATGATCCACTGACTTAGCGCCAAGACGTGCGGCCAGTGCGCTGCCGCCCATATTGGTTAGCTGCTCGGCGTGGAGTTTAATCTCTAAGCCCGCGGCTTTGGCTGCGCTGAGTACCCGTTCGGTTTGCTCAAGGTTAAAGGCGATATTCTCGCAGAACACATCCACTGCATCGGCAAGATTTTCGGCGATCACCGCGGGTAGCATCTTATTGATAATTAAGTCGACATAGCCGTCGCTATTGTCTTTATATTCTGGCGGAATTGCATGGGCGCCAAGGAATGTGGTCTTCACATCTACGTGGTGATGCTTGCCGAGCTCGCGGGCGACACGCAGGATTTTCAATTCAGTTTCAGTATCTAAGCCGTAACCCGATTTGATCTCAACCGTAGTCACTCCTTCTTTGGCCAGCGCGTTTAAACGCTGACGGCCGAGTTCAAATAATTCTGCTTCATCCGCTTCGCGGCAAGCTTTAACGGTCGAAATAATGCCGCCACCTGCACGAGCAATTTCTTCGTAACTGGCGCCCTGTAGGCGTAACTCAAATTCATTGGCGCGATTACCGGCAAAGATTAAGTGGGTGTGGGCGTCAATTAATCCTGGGGTGATCCAACCGCCTTTGCCCCTGTAAACGGGAATTGACAAAACATCGAAGGCGGGCAGTTCGCTGCGGGGGCCAAGCCAAGCAATTTTGCCATCTTTTACTGCGATGGCCGCGTTGGTGATCGCACCATAAGGTGCTGATACGGAAGGGTCCATTGTGGCTAAGTTAACGTCTATCCAAACCTGATCCCAAGACATGTATTCCCCTTGCTGTGCTGGCAGATGTTAACCAAGTGATTAACGGTTTATTAAATTTATGTGAGCTGGCTTGTATTTACTTGTATATACAAGCTAGGATTGTAGCCGCAATTTTGAACGTTTGAAAGAGTGAATAGCACCTAGATTCTAGCGCTTTATATTGAGGAAATGTTTTGGCTACACCTAAGTTTGCAGAAATTAAGCAATACATTATCTCCTCTATCGAGTCGGGTGAGTGGGAAGAGCATGCTCGCGTGCCTTCTGAGAATCAGCTTGCCGATTTGTTTACCTGCAGCCGAATGACGGCGCGACGTGCGCTAACCGAGCTGACGGATAGCGGTGTGCTTGAGCGTTCTCAAGGGCTAGGCACCTTCGTCGCAGGGTGTAAATCCCAGTCGTCTATGTTGGCGATCCGCAATATTGCCGATGAGATAAAAGACCGCGGCCACGGCTATAGCGTACAGCAATGGGCGTTAGAGCAAGTCGCGGCGAGTACGAGTATCGCAATTTCCCTTGGACTTGAGCACGGTGCGACAGTATTCCATTCGATCTTAGTGCATTGCGAGCAGGGCTTACCGTTGCAAGTCGAAGAGCGTTATGTGAATCCCGAGTTGGTGCCCGATTATTTATTGCAGGATTTTACCCAGCAGACACCCCACGAATATTTGTCCCAAGTGGCACCGCTGACCGAGGCGCATCACACGATTGAAGCGATTATCGCCAGTGAAGAATTACAGCAAAGGCTCGAAATCCCCGCCACTGAGCCCTGTCTACAGATTTTACGCCGCACTTGGTCACGCCAAGGCGTCGTGAGTTTCGCAAAATTAGTTCATCCAGGTAGCCGCTTTAAACTCGGCGGCCACTTAACCTTTAGCAAGTAACGCCAGTGGCGTGATTAACAGATGTAAATCAGTAACTTTGATAGCTGTACCCTTATAAGTTAAAAGATAAAAACACAATAAAAACAATAGTGCTAACCCGTATTAGCGACTTAGCGAATACGAGTTAGCACCACAGGTTGAAAGAGGAAAATTCAATGGATAAGCGCCACGACCCAAGCCGCCGTATTATTGCACCGCATGGCACGCAATTAAGCTGTAAGAGTTGGCTCACAGAAGCGCCAATGCGCATGTTAATGAACAACTTACATCCCGATGTCGCCGAGCGCCCAGAAGACTTAGTTGTCTATGGTGGTATTGGCCGCGCCGCCCGCGATTGGGACTGCTACGACAAAATCATCGAAGTCTTACAACGCCTCGAAGACGACGAAACTTTATTAGTGCAATCGGGCAAACCTGTGGGCGTATTTCGCACCCATGCGGATGCACCGCGCGTACTGATTGCTAACTCAAACCTAGTGCCACATTGGGCGAACTGGGAACATTTCAACGAGTTAGATAAGCTAGGTTTGGCTATGTACGGCCAGATGACGGCGGGTTCTTGGATCTATATCGGCACTCAAGGCATAGTCCAAGGCACCTACGAGACCTTTGTGTCGGTCGCAAAACAGCACTTTGAGGGTGTCTCCAAAGGCAAATGGATCCTCACTGGCGGGCTAGGTGGTATGGGCGGCGCACAAACGCTGGCGGGCACTATGGCAGGCTTCTCAGTGTTAGCCTGTGAAGTCGACGAGACTCGCATCGATTTCCGCCTGCGTACTCGCTATGTTGACAAAAAAGCCACTTCGCTCGATGAAGCATTAGCCATGATTGAAGAAGCGAACCAAGCTGGTAAGCCAGTATCAGTGGGCTTATTAGCGAATGCCGCCGATGTGTTTGCTGAATTAGTTAAACGCGGCGTTACTCCTGATGTGGTGACCGACCAGACCTCGGCACACGATCCATTAAACGGTTATCTGCCGCAGGGCTGGACTATGGCTGAGGCTGCGGCCATGCGTAAAACTGATGAAGCGGGCGTAGTGAAAGCGGCGAAAGCCTCGATGGCAGTGCAAGTACAAGCCATGCTCGACCTGCAAACCGCGGGTGCAGCCACGCTCGATTACGGTAACAACATTCGCCAAATGGCGTTTGAAATGGGCGTTGAAAATGCCTTTGATTTCCCTGGTTTTGTACCTGCTTATATTCGCCCACTGTTCTGTGAAGGCATTGGCCCGTTCCGCTGGGTGGCGTTATCTGGCGATCCCGAAGATATCTACAAAACCGACGCTAAAGTCAAAGAACTGATCCCAGATAACCCACACCTGCACAATTGGTTAGACATGGCGCGCGAGCGTATCGCCTTCCAAGGTCTGCCAGCGCGTATTTGCTGGGTTGGCTTAAAAGATCGTGCCCGTTTAGCGTTAGCCTTTAACGAAATGGTCAAAAATGGTGAGTTGTCGGCGCCTGTGGTGATTGGCCGCGATCACTTAGATTCTGGCTCTGTTGCCAGCCCGAACCGCGAAACCGAATCTATGCTGGACGGCTCAGACGCAGTATCCGATTGGCCATTACTGAACGCACTACTCAACACCGCTAGCGGCGCAACTTGGGTGTCGCTGCACCATGGCGGCGGCGTCGGTATGGGCTTTAGCCAGCATTCGGGTGTGGTCATTGTGTGTGATGGCACTGATGCGGCGGCAAAACGGGTTGGCCGCGTGTTGTGGAACGATCCAGCGACAGGCGTGATGCGTCATGCCGATGCGGGCTACGAGATTGCGAAAAACTGCGCCAAGGAGCAGGGCCTCGATTTACCTATGCAAGACTAGCCGATGCTAACGACTTAATAACAATAATAACTAAAAGCTTGGAGCTAAAAATATGAAATCTGTGAATCACTTAGTGTTAACGCCGGGCAGCTTGAGCCTAGCGCAATTGCGCGAAATCAGCCGTCATAAGTTGACACTGGAACTCGCACTAGAGGCGATTACTGATATCAACACCAGCGCGCAAATCGTGCAAAAAGTGTTGGATGAAGGTCGCACCGTTTACGGCATCAACACGGGTTTTGGCTTGTTGGCCAATACCAAGATAGCGCCCGAAGATCTGCAATTGCTGCAACGTTCTATCGTGTTGTCACATGCCGCTGGCACGGGGCAATACATGCAAGATGCCACAGTGCGCTTGATGATGGTGTTAAAAATCAACTCGTTAAGCCGTGGTTTTTCAGGCATTCGTTTAGAAGTGATTAACTTCTTAATCAGTTTAGTGAACGCCGAAGTCTATCCCTGCGTGCCAGAAAAAGGCTCTGTTGGCGCCTCGGGTGACTTAGCGCCACTGGCTCACATGTGTTTGCCTATGCTGGGTGAAGGGGAAATGAGTTATCGAGGTGAGTTAATTTCTGCCGCTGAAGGTTTAGAAATCGCCGGCCTCAAGCCAATCGATTTAGCGGCCAAAGAAGGACTCGCTTTGCTGAACGGCACTCAAGCGTCGACAGCGCTGGCGCTGGAAGGGTTATTCCACGCCGAAGACTTGTTCGCAGCAAGTTCTGTGATCGGTGCCATGAGCGTCGAAGCGGCTATGGGCAGCCGTAGCCCGTTTGATCCTCGCATCCATGCGGCGCGTGGTCAGAAAGGTCAAATCGATTCGGCCATGGTCTTCCGTCATCTACTGGGTGAAGAGTCTGAGATAAGCTTAAGTCATGTTAACTGTGAAAAGGTGCAAGATCCTTACTCACTGCGCTGTCAGCCACAGGTGTTGGGTGCTTGTTTAACGCAAATTCGCCATGCGGCCGATGTGTTAGGCACTGAAGCCAACGGCGTAACCGATAATCCACTGGTGTTCCAAGACACGGGCGATATCATTTCAGGCGGTAACTTCCACGCTGAACCTGTGGCTATGGCAGCGGATAATCTGGCGATTGCGATTGCCGAGCTGGGTTCTATTGCCGAGCGTCGTATCGCACTGTTAATCGATTCTAGCCTGTCGAAACTGCCGCCTTTCCTAGTGAAAAATGGCGGCGTGAACTCAGGCTTTATGATCGCGCAGGTAACAGCGGCGGCATTAGCGTCCGAGAACAAAACCTACGCTCATCCGGCATCAGTTGACAGCTTGCCAACCTCGGCTAACCAAGAAGACCATGTTTCTATGGCGACCTTTGCGGCCCGCCGCTTGCGCGATATGAGCGAAAACACCCGTGGCGTGTTAGCAATTGAATTGCTAGCAGCGGCGCAGGGGTTAGATTTCCGCGCACCGCTAACGCCAAGTGCCGCAGTGGCTAAGGCCAAAGCCGAATTGCGTGAAGTCGTCGCTTATTACGATAAAGACAGATACTTCGCGCCAGATATCGAAGCCGCGACCGATTTGTTGTATACAGCGAGCTTTAACACTTATCTGCCAGCAGGAACGCTAGCCAGCTTTTAGGCGTTTGTTTTAGTTTAATGGCTGAACAGGTGTTTACTCCGCGGGAATAGGCTGCACTGAGGCGCTTTTGTTATCGCGTCCAGATTTTGCACCTCAATGTGCTAAAAATAAGCGTTAAAAGGCAAAATTTAAGGTGCAGGCAGATTGCTTGTGCCTTTTTCTTTGTTTTTTTCCTGCTTTTCCTCGATCTTTGTCTTTGCCATTTTGGTGTGTTTAACACCGCAGACTCTGCACTTTTTACCCTAATCTTTACATTGTCAGTTTTTGTGGCTATCTATCCCTCTAGAAACCGTTACCTTTGTGTTTTTATCCGCCATCATTATGCATATTTGAATGCATGTAATCATTTTTAATAACCACAACCCTATGATGTGGGACAATATGGGGTTGTCATATTGGACAAATTGTCTTTTGTGGATTATTGGTTTTTAATTCCTATTGTTGTGCTTTTATCATTTATAAATGGTCTTTAATGCTTTGTTATTGATTTTTTTTGGAGTTAAGTTCTGTGGTTGTTTATTTGAGATCTTGATCTCATGTCATTATTTGTTATCTATTTCTTCTTTGGGGATAATCTTAAATTAAGTGTGGTCTTTAGTAGGACTCACTCAATCGGTTGCCATTTTTACCACAGCAACCACTAGACTCATAACGACAAGAGTGTGAGAGGACGCAATGAACAGACGCCAGTTTTTTAGACTGTGTGCTGCCGGAGCTGCCACCTCAGCAATTTCAGCGTTGGGATTGATGTCCGAAAAGGCCTATGCGGCCGTTCGAGAATTCAAACTCATTAGCGCGAAAGAAACCCGCAATAACTGCTGCTATTGCTCAGTGGGTTGCGGATTGCTGATGTACAGCAAAGGAAGTAACGGCAAAAACGCCGAACAAAGTATTTTCCATATCGAAGGGGATGCAGACCATCCAGTCAACCGCGGGGCCTTGTGTCCTAAGGGTGCTGGTCTAGTGGATTATGTGAACAGCCCTAATCGTCTTAAATATCCTGAGTACCGTGCGCCAGGCAGTAATGAATGGACTCGTATCAGCTGGACTGAAGCTTACCAACGCATCGCCCGTCTGATGAAGAATGACCGTGATGCTAACTTGATTGAAAAGAATTCTGCTGGGATGACGGTTAACCGTTGGCTTAGCACTGGGATGATGACCTCGTCGGCGATGCCGAATGAAGGTGGCTATATCACCCAGAAATTTGCACGGGCACTGGGCCTAGTTGCAATCGATACTATTGCGCGTAACTGACACTCTCCAACGGTAGCAAGTCTTGCTCCGACATTTGGACGTGGTGCCATGACCAACCACTGGATCGATATTAAAAACTCTAATTTGATCATTATTATGGGCGGTAATGCTGCAGAGGCTCACCCTGTCGGATTCGGCTGGGTTACAGAAGCTATGCAACATAACAACGCTAAACTTTTGGTGGTCGATCCTCGCTTCACCCGTAGCGCCGCTGTAGCCGATTACTATGCGCCGATCCGCTCGGGCACAGATATCGCCTTCCTGCTCGGGGTGATCCGCTATCTTATTGAAACCAAACAAGTGAACTACGACTATGTGAAGGCTTATACCAATGCCAGTTACATAGTGCGCGAAGACTTCTCTTTTAGTGAAGGTCTGTTCAGTGGTTTCGATGAAGAAACAGATAGCTACAATAAAGAGTCTTGGTATTACGAGTTAGACGAACAGGGTTACGCGAAAATCGATCCTAGCTTCGAACATCCACGCTGTGTGTGGAACTTAATGAAGCAACATGTAGAACGCTATGACTTTGAAACAGTAAGCAATATTACCGGTACGCCGATTGCGGACTATGAGATCGTTTGCCAACAAATTGGTAGCACTCATACCCACGATAGAGCCGCGACCTTTATGTATGCCTTAGGTTGGACTCACCACAGTAAAGGGGCGCAGAACATTCGCTCTATGGCCATGGTGCAGTTGCTGCTGGGTAACATTGGGGTGTTGGGCGGTGGTGTTAACGCTCTGCGCGGACACTCGAACGTGCAAGGCGCGACCGATATGGGTTTATTGTGTCAAAGCTTGCCCGGTTACCTCAAGTTGCCGAACGAAAAAGACATTAATCTTAAAACCTATCTCCACAACTATACACCTGTCGCTCTGCGTCCGGGTCAAACCAACTATTGGCAAAATTACCCTAAATTCTTTGTTTCACAAATGAAGAGCTTTTGGGGCGATAACGCCACGGTTGAAAATGACTTTGGTTATGACTGGTTGCCGAAATGGGACAAGCAGTACGACTTTACTAAACACTTAGATATGGCTTTCCACGGCGAAGTGAATGGCTACATTATCCAAGGTGTTAACGCCATTAACTCTATGCCAAACCGTAATAAGGTACTCAAAGCCTTGAGTAATCTTAAATACATGGTGGTGTTAGATGCCTTGGCAACGGAAACCGCAACCTTCTGGCAAAATGCCGATGGCTTCAATGAAGTCAATCCCGCTGAAATCATGACGGAAGTGTTCCGTTTACCTACGACATGTTTTGCCGAGGAAGAAGGTTCCATCGTCAACTCTGGCCGTTGGATGCAGTGGCATTGGAAGGGAGCTAACCCGCCGGGTGAAGCCAAGCCAGATGCTGAGATTCTCTCCGGCGTCTTAATGGCAATGCGTGAACTGTACAAACAAGAGGGCGGTAAGCTGCCTGAACCAGTGCACGCGATGAGCTGGAATTACCACAATCCTCACTCACCGCACGCTGAAGAAATCGCTCGCGAGCTTAACGGTAAGGATCTCGTGACTCAACGTCAGCTCAGTAGTTTTGCTGAACTGAAAGCGGATGGTAGTACCGCCAGCGCCTGTTGGATTTATGCGGGTTCTTGGACCGAAGAAGGCAACTTGATGGCTCGCCGTGACAACCATGATCCTTCCGGTAAAGGTGTTACTCCGGGTTGGGCATTTGCTTGGCCAGCAAACCGTCGTGTGCTGTATAACCGCGCTTCTTGCGATATCAACGGCAAACCTTGGGATCCAAAACGCACTATCGTTGAGTGGGTTGACGGTAAGTGGCACGGTATCGATGTGGGCGACTTCAATATGAAGTTAACACCACAGGAATCCGCTGGCCCCTTCATCATGCAACCCGAAGGTGTGGGTCGTTTCTTCGCCCTTAAATTATTGGCCGAAGGTCCGTTCCCTGAGCACTACGAGCCGATGGAGTCGCCTATTGGGTTGAACCCGTTACACAAGGTCACCAGTAACCCTGCGGTACGTATGTTACCGGGTGTGAAGGAAACCTTAGGTTCCCATAAGGACTTCCCTTATGTGGCAACTACTTACTGTGTAACTGAACACTTTAACTTCTGGTCTACGCATGCTCGTTTAGCTGCTATTTCTATGCCTGAAACCTTCGTCGAAATCGATGAAATGTTAGCGGCAGAAAAAGGTATCGCCAATGGGGATTGGGTCACTGTCAGCTCTAAACGTGGCAGCATTGAAACCAAAGCCTTAGTGACTAAACGGCTACAGCCGTTAAAGGTAAATGGCCAGTTAGTCCATACCGTCGGGTTACCCCGTCACGGCAGCCATAATGCACTCACTCGTAAGAGTTACTCCTGTAACGTACTTACCACGGAAGTGGGGGATGCAAATACACAGGTGCCTGAGTTCAAAGCATTTTTGGTTAACATCACTAAAGCGGAGGGGATCTGATTATGGCATCACAAGACATTATCCGCCGCTCCGGTACTTCAGCGGTGACGCCTGCGGCAAAGGGGCGTAATTCGTCAGAAAAGGTCGCCAAGCTGTTCGACGCCACTAAGTGTAATGGCTGTAAAGCCTGCCAAGTGGCGTGTTCTGAGTGGAATGATTTACGGGAAGAGGTGGGCACCTTCCAAGGCAGTTACCAAAACCCTATGTCGCTATCGGGCCAATGTTGGACCCTGATGGAGTTCCATGAGGTGATGGAAAGCAACAAGCTGCGTTGGCAATTTACCCACTCGGCCTGTATGCACTGTGCTGACCCTGCCTGTTTAACGGCCTGTTCGACCTCGGGCGCGATTATCCAGCACGCCAATGGTGTGGTGGACTTCGATTCGGACAAATGTATCGGCTGCGGTTATTGCGCCAGTGCTTGTCCCTTTGATGTGCCCAAAATCGATCCTAAGGATAACAAGGCCTACAAGTGCACTATGTGCTCTGACCGTTTGGCTGTGGGATTGGAACCTTCCTGCGTTAAGTCCTGTACCACAGGGGCGCTGCGTTTTGGCACCCGTGAGGACATGTTGTTCTACTCGCAAAAACGGGTCGAAGAACTGAAGGAAAAGGGCTTTGCTAAGGCAGGACTTTATAACCCTGAGGGTGTAGGTGGCACGGGTATGATGATGATATTGCACGATATCAATCAGCCAGAAAGCTACAACATGCCCGATAACCCGCAGATCCCACTGTCACTCACTCTGTGGCAGGACTGGGTCAAACCTTTAGGCACTATGGGCATTCTTGCCACTGCCGCCGTCGCTTGTCTGCATAAGATCACCGTCGGTCGCAATATAGTCGAAGAAGACCAACCGGGTTATCAACCGCCAGAGGAAGAGGCTAAGCAGGAAGAGGGGGCCGACAAATGAGCAAGCATGATAAGCAAGAAATGATAGTGCGTCACAAGCTGTTCGATCGCATCTGTCATTGGTTCATTGTGGCGGTTGGCCTAGTGACATTTCTCACTGGCTTTTCCTTCTTCTATCCGTCGTTTCAATGGCTTGGGGCGATAGCGGGCACACCGCAATTGGCGAAGTTTATTCATCCCATTGCGGGCTTGATGATGTGCTTACCTCTGATGTTGATGTTGGTGCGTTACTACAAACACAACAAATGGGAAAAGCACGACCTCGCTTGGATGCTCGCCATTAAGGATGTGATGTTCGAGAACGAGGAGAAAATCCCGCCTATCGGCCATTACAACCCAGGGCAAAAGGTATTGTTTCGCGCCTTCGTGCTGACATCTATCACTTTAACGGTGACGGGAATCATCATGTGGCAACCTTACTTTGCGCCCTATTTCTCAGCCACTGTGGTGGGTTGGGCCATTCTATTGCACGCCATTTGTGCGCTCATCATGTTGATTTTTGTGATGGTACATTTTTGGATGGCGACATGGGTGGAAGGGTCGGTTACAGGCATGCTTTACGGCAAAGTCTCTAAGGCTTGGTGCCGCAAACATCACCCTGTGATGTTGGATGAACATTCGGACGTGGAGAAACATTAATGAGTCATACAGCCGAGATACCTCTGGCCCAAGGCAGCGAATCGCCGCTGGAACTTAAACCGTTAAAAGCGGCAGATCCCCAAGCTGTGTATCACCGAAGGGCGCAGCGTTTGCTGTCATTGGCCAAGGACTCGCCGCTGGCTGATTACTTTGAGCTATGTCGCCGTTTGGTCTCTATACAGGCCAGGTTAGCGCAGGAGGCTGACTTCGGTAAGCTTCTCGCTTGGGGGGAAGATGAGGCGACTCCGCTTTCCCTGTTGGGCTCAGAGGCCGATAGCTATTGGCAAGGACTGCTACAGCAACTGTTAAGTGATTTGTTGCCGCAGGTGGATGAATCCATAGCTCGGGTAGTGCGTTTGTTGATGCAGCAATCACCCGAGCAACTGAGTTCGTGGGGGCGTTCATTACGCCAAGGGCATGTCAGTGAAGTGCCTGCCCGTTTTAGCTTATTCATCTGGGCGGCGATGGGCGTTTATTGGTCGCATTGGGCACCTATGGTCATCAAGCGGATGGATCCGTGCAAGGTGGCGCAGCAGAGTATGTGTCCCGTTTGTGGATGTCATCCGGTGGCGAGTGTGATTGTCGATCAGCCCCGAGCTGGTTTGCGCTACCTGCATTGCAGTCTGTGCGAGAGCGAATGGCATTACATTCGTGCCCATTGCACCAGTTGCGGTCAGGACAAAGAGATGACGATTTGGTCGCTAGATGATGCCAAGGCTCAAGTGCGGATCGAAAGCTGCGATGAATGTCATGGCTATACCAAGATGATGTTCGTCGAAAACTCGCCGTCTATGGATGTGGCGGTAGACGATCTCGCAACCTTGATGTTAGACAGTGAGCTAAATGCTAAGGGCTTTGGTGCAACAACACTGAACCCACTGCTACTGGCCCACGAAACCACGTAAGCCACATAGCTTAAACAAATGCGGGAGGGAGTCGGGTTGCTGATCCCTTCCTGCTTTTTATAAACCAATGGCAATAATATAAACAAAATGACACAGATGATGACCCAAGCACCTGAAACACTACAAGTTCTGTACCGAGCTTTGCCTTCAATGGATAGCCTACTTGCAGAGCCTAGTTTTGTGGTATTGCAGCAGTCCTACGGCAAAGCGGCAGTAAAGGCCGCACTGGATACCCAGTTAAAGGCGGCGCGCAGCTTAATCGGCCGTGAGCACTGTTTGCCGACATGGTGTGGCGAGCTTGCGCAATTGCACAGATGTTTGGTTGATCAACTGTCTAACGATTACAGCCACAGCTTAAAACCCGTGTGGAATCTCACTGGCACCATATTGCATACCAACCTTGGCCGAGCGCAACAGTCAGAAGCGGCAATTCGAGCCGTGACTTCTGTTATGCGCTATCCCACACCGCTGGAGTTTGAGCTTGCGGCAGGTGAACGTGGTCACAGAGATAATGCGATCAGTGCTTTGATCCAGCGCTTAACGGGTGCCGAGGCTTGTTGTGTTGTGAATAACAATGCCGCAGCTGTGTTGTTGATGCTGTCAGCGGTGGCGGCGGGGAAAGAAGTCATCGTCTCCCGTGGTGAGTTGGTGGAAATTGGCGGCGCGTTTCGCATCCCTGACATTATGCGCCAAGCGGGCTGCACCTTAGTCGAGGTCGGCAGCACCAATCGGACTCACCTTAAGGATTATGAGCAGGCCATTACTGAAAATACCGCTGCGATAATGAAGGTCCACACCAGTAATTATCATATTAGTGGTTTTACTGCCGCAGTGGAGGAGGCAAGGCTGGGTCAGTTATGCCGTGAGCGTGGCATATCACTCATTTCAGATCTTGGCAGCGGTTCACTGACGGATCTGCGCCGCTTTGGTCTAAAGCAAGAACCTACACCCCAAGCCATGTTAGCCGATGGGGTTGATCTAGTCAGTTTTTCCGGTGACAAACTATTGGGTGGCCCTCAGTCTGGTTTAATCGTTGGCAAACAGTCGCTGATTAAGCAGTTACAGAGTCATCCACTAAAGCGCGCCCTGCGTTGCGATAAGCTGATTTTGGCGGCGTTAGAAGCGACATTGATCCACTATCTTAACCCTGAAACCTTAGACATTGAGCTGCCTATTATGGCGAAATTTGCCCGTAGCCAAGAGACGTTATGGCAGATTGGTCGTCGCTTACAGCAAGCTTTGGTTCCACACTTTGAACCTTGTTATCGCATTGAGTTAGTCGAGTGCCAAACACAGGTCGGCAGTGGCTCGCAGCCCGATACTTTTTTACCTTCAGTGGCGTTGTGTTTTACCGCACTCAATGGCGGTAGTTTAAGTTTGTTAGAACAACAATTTAAGCAGGCGGCACGGCCTATCATAGGCCGCATGAGTCAGGACCAACTCAGGTTAGATCTGCGCGGTCTTGATAGTGAAGCCGAACTCCTCGCCGAGTTGAGCACTTTAGGTGTGCAGTTGTGATCATTGTGACTGCGGGTCATGTCGATCATGGCAAGAGCACGCTTATTCGTGCTTTGACTGGGATGAATACCGATCGTCTGCCGGAGGAAAAACGCCGTGGTATGACGATCGATCTTGGCTATGCGTTTATGCCACTTCGAGATGGTTCGCGCTTTGCTTTTATTGATGTGCCCGGCCACGAAAAATTTATCAACAACATGCTGGTGGGTGTGAGTCATGCTCGACACGCCCTGTTGGTGATGGCCTGTGACGATGGCGTAATGCCGCAAACCCGTGAGCATCTGCAAATTCTTGCGCTCTTACCTTTGCACAGTTTGACCTTAGTGCTAACTAAGCGGGATTTAGTTGATAGTGACAAGGCGGCACAGCTTGTCGCCGATGGGCTCACTTTGCTGGCCGAGTATGGCATTGAGGCCAGTGGTGTTTTTGAAGTGTCGGCGAATGGAACCGCCGACTTAGCATCCAATGGCGTGGCTGCGCTGAAGGCGCATATTCTTGATTTAGGTGAGCAAGAGTCAAAGCGAGCGGAGGATGCCAGCAGCTTTAGGATGACGCTCGATCGCGCCTTTAGTGTGAAAGGTGCGGGTTGTGTCGTGACGGGCACAGTGATCAGCGGCAGCGTATGTGTGGGGGATAGTCTTTTTAGCTCAGGGCAAAAGGCCAAACTCAGAGTGCGAGGCATACATTGTCAGGGACAAGAAGCCCAAAGGGCTGTCACTGGTACACGCGTAGCACTCAATTTAACGGGTGTCGATAACCATAGGGAGCCAGAGCGTGGCGATTGGCTGAGCAGTTTGCCTCAAGCAGAGCTCTGTAGTCGCCCTGTTGTGCACATTCGAGCCTTCGATTTTTTAGGCAGTGAGTCATTGGTGCATTGGCAAAATGTCCACTGTCACCATGGCGCCGATCATACTTTAGGTCGAGTTTCCCTGTTAAATGAAGCTGATGAAGAAGGCTTCTGTCTGGCGGAGTTGGTACTCGAAAAGCCGCTACTCCTATGCCAAGACGATCGAATTGTCCTGCGACACATCGGGGGCAAACAGACTTTAGGTGCGGGGCGAGTGTTGGCACTGAAAGTCCCTAATCGTAAGAAACGTACGCCTGAACGAGTCGCGAGATTACAGCAATTAGCGCGCTTGGATAATCCTGCCCATGTGGTGGCTTTACTCGGCCAAACTCAGGCGCTAGAGCTTGATGAAATCGCGTGGCGTTGGCAATTAACTGACGAAGGGCTTGCAATGCTGTTTGCCCAAGCGGGTTTAGTCCGTTTTGGGGCATTTGCTATAGCGACAAGTTTGCTTGAGCAAGAAAAACAACAGTTTATTACTTTACTTAGCGAGTTCCATCAACAGCATCCCGACCAACTTGGGCTTGGGCGTAATCGCCTGCAGCGCATGAGCCATAGCGCTTTGCCGCCCGAATTAGCCAATAAAGTGCTCGACACGCTTTGCCAAGAAGGTCGCATGGTGCTGCGTGGTGCCTTGTTGCAGCTCGCTGAACACAAAATAGTACTAGACGCTGAGGCTCAGCATTGTTGGCAGGCGCTTGCGCCTTGGCTTGCCGAGCAAACCGCCCCCGTATGGGTCACCGAAATGGGCGAATACCTTGCGCTAGAACCTGCCAAATTAAGGTTGTTGTGTTTCCAGCTGGTGCAGCAGGGGTTTATTACTGCTGTGGTGAAGGACAGATATTTGCTCAGCGAGCAAATCTGTTACTACGCCAGCTTAGTGCGTACTCATATTGCAGAACACGGCAAGCTCGAAACGGCAGAATTTAAAGACATGGTTGGGCTTGGGCGTAAGGTGAGTATTCAACTGCTTGAGTTCTTTGACAGAAGTGGTTTTACCCGTAGGAAGTATCGAAGTAATAGCCGAGAAGTTCGGGATGCGGAGTTGTTTTTTTCCCATGAGAATTGGCGGAAGAACATAGGAGTCGAACCTACCCAGGACTGCTGGCAGCCCTACCCGGATTTGAAATCCGGACGCCTCACCGGAGACGACGTTCTTCCAATAGAAGACTTAGGGATAGTAGAAAATGCGTAAGGATGATTCAAGGCGATTCTTATTTAGTTTATGGGTTTGTGATACAAGTCTTAAATTGTCATCAAACTAATTGTTTTTATTTGGTTTTATAGTTTTAAAGGGGCGCTATGGAATATCATTCACATGAAGTGGTGACAGAAAGAAACGTAGTCTTGTTAGAACATGGGCACGCATCTGAGCTGACTGACTACTTAGCTAATGAAGTGCGGGTCGCACTGGTCTATAACGGCATAGCGCATACCGTGATGTTGGCGAGCCCTCAAGATTTAGAAGCCTTCGCTATTGGTTTTACGTTATCTGAACGTATCGTTTCCCATATCAATGATATCAAAGGGGTGGAGCTCGAGTTCACCAGTGAAGGCGTGTTGATCCAAGTGGAAATCAACCAACGATGCTTTATGGAACTCAAGCTGCAAAGGCGGAATATGGCAGGACGCACAGGTTGTGGATTGTGCGGCGTCGCCCAGCTCGAAGAGGCCGTCAAGCCTGTGATGCGGGTGGACTCAGATGCCAGATTCGATATCGAACACTTACAGGTCGCACTTGGGCAAATTCAAGATAATCAACAACATTTTAAGCTGACGGGTGCCACTCATGCGGCCATGGGGCTTAACCATCAAGGACAGATCATCGCCGCCTATGAGGATATAGGCAGGCATATCGCACTAGACAAGCTAATTGGCGCCTTTTCCGCTCACAATGTGGAACGTCCTGTGGCCGTATTGCTCACTAGTCGCGCGAGTTTTGAGATGGTGCAAAAGGCCGCTAGTGCCAATATCCAAATTCTGTTTGCTATGTCCGCCGTGACTTCACTGGCGTTGGAATTAGCAGAGAAAAGCAATATCACGCTTATCGGTTTTTGCCGTAATGGCAGGGCAACGCTTTACACCCACGGTTATCGCCTGTTGGGGCTGCAGTGTGTCTGCTTAGCTAAAGCCATTTAAGCGTGAGGCCACTTGAGATTGAAGTTGTCGAACGACTTCAATCACTCTGGCACACAGGTTATAAGCGCATTGCGCTTATTTTTTATAGTCTCGTTCATTAGGGTAATGACATGACATGGCAACAATTTAAACAAGAATATTTAGTCCGTTTTTGGGCGCCTATGCCAGCGGTTATCGCTGCAGGTATCCTTTCTACTTACTATTTTGGTTTGACCGGAACCTTCTGGGCCGTTACTGGGGAATTCACTCGTTGGGGTGGTCATTTACTGCAGTTTTTAGGTGCAGAACCAGAAACTTGGGGTTATTTCAAAGTGATAGGTCTGCAGGGCTCTCCTCTAGATCGTATCGACGGCATGATGATTATCGGTATGTTTGGCGGTTGTATTGCTGCTGCGCTTTGGGCCAATAACGTCAAACTGCGTATGCCACAGAGCCGTATCCGTATTGCTCAGGCACTGATCGGCGGCATTATTGCTGGCTTTGGTGCCCGTTTAGCTATGGGTTGTAACCTTGCCGCCTTCTTCACGGGTATTCCGCAGTTCTCTTTACATGCTTGGTTCTTTGCTTTGGCGACGGCGGCAGGTTCTTACTTTGGTGCAAGATTTACCTTACTGCCGATGTTCCGTATTCCGATAAAACTGAAAAAGGTAAATAAACCGACTTCAATCAAGCAGGACGAAAACCAAGCTAGACGTCGTTTCCGCATCGGTATGTTGGTGTTTGTAGGCATCGTCGGTTGGGGGTTGTTGACTATGTTCAATGCGCCAAAACTCGGCATTGCTATGCTCTGTGGTGTTGGTTTTGGTTTATTAATCGAACGGGCGCAAATCTGCTTTACCTCAGCGTTCCGCGATATGTGGATCACTGGTCGTACTCACATGGCGAAGGCGATTATCTTAGGCATGGCGGTCAGTGCGATAGGTATTTACAGCTATGTGCAACTGGGTGTGCCGCCTAAGATCATGTGGGCTGGCCCTAATGCGGTGATCGGCGGCTTACTGTTTGGTTTTGGTATTGTACTGGCTGGTGGTTGTGAAACGGGTTGGATGTATCGTGCAGTCGAAGGCCAAGTGCATTTCTGGTGGGTGGGCTTAGGTAACGTGTTGGGTTCAACCTTACTGGCGTATTACTGGGATGATATCGCTCAGCCATTAGCAACGAATTGGGACAAAGTTAATTTACTGACCAGCTTTGGCGATAAAGGCGGATTATTGCTGACCTATGTGCTGCTGGGGCTCTCCTTTGGCGCTATGTTGCTGTGGGAAAAACGTTTCTTTGCTCGTAAGGCGAAGCGTGATGAACAATTGCTAGCGGAGGCGGCGTAATGGCTCAATATATTCCAGATTATCAACTCGATATGGTGGGTGAACCTTGCCCTTATCCCGCAGTGGCTACCCTTGAGGCTATGCCAAAGTTAAAGCCCGGTGAAATTCTCGAGGTGATTAGTGACTGCCCGCAGTCTATTAACAACATTCCCCTCGATGCTAAAAATCATGGTTATAAAGTGCTGGAAATTGAGCAGAATGGTCCGACTATTCGTTATCTGATCCAGCGTTGAGGATAGGACTATGTTGACTATTCTCAGTGGCTTAGGTATTGGCTTAGCCATGGGATTTGTGATGCAAAGGGGTAGATTTTGTATGGCGGGCGGGATCCGCGATACCTATCTGCAACGGGACTTTACCATGGTGATCGCTATTTTGATTGCCATCAGCATCCAAAGTCTAGGGCTGTTCCTGTTTTACGAATGGGGTTGGGTTAAATTGCCAGAAGGGCATTTCCCTTGGTTGGCAACCTTAGTCGGTGGTGTATTGTTTGGTGTGGGTATGGCAGCAGCGGGAAGCTGCTCCACTGGCGCCTATTACCGCGCTGCCGAAGGGTTGGCTGCCAGTGTGATGGCCGTTCTCGGTTTTATTGCTGCCAGTAAATTAGTGCGTCTCGATGAGTTGAAAGGTCTACTTAAACCTTTTAAACAGCATCAACTTGAGGACCAAACGCTCTATCAAACTCTGGGCGTTTCCCCTTGGGTGATCGTGCTTGTCCTCGTATTACTCACATTGTGGTTGGCATTGGGTTATCTCAAACGCCGCAAACGTCCGGTTGCACTGATGGCACCCCGTAAAACGGGTTTAGCTCATTGGTTGTTTGAAGCGCGCTGGCATCCCTTTGTAAGTGCTTTGCTGATTGGTTTACTGGCGCTACTTGCATGGCCTGCAAGTCTTGAAAGTGGCCGTGTAGGCAGTGTTGGGATCAGTGGCCCGAGTGCGCAGTTATGGGATCTTGTCACCACAGGTAACACTAAGTTCTTTAGTTGGCCTGGATATTTTCTCTTGGGATTATTTGTAGGCGCCTTTATCGCTGCCCGAGGCAGTGCTGAGCAGCGCTGGCGCTACCCAGGTCATAAAGTAGTGTTATTTGGGTTTGTTGGTGGCCTGTTGATGGGCGTGGGGAGCGGGCTTGCCGGAGGTTGCATGCTTGGTAATGCGCTCGTTGGCACGGCTTACTTGTCGTGGCAAGGCTGGCTATTTATCCCTGCTATTTTATTTGGCAGTTGGTGCTTTAACTATTTTGCGCTACTGAGGCCAATGCGTCTTGCGCAGATTTAACGTTTATAAAGGAGCTGTATATGGAACAGTATCTCGACACAACGGGTAAGCTATGCCCTTTTCCTTTAATTGAGTTACAACGCTTAATTGCGAGTCTTGAGTCTGGCGATAAAGTGGTACTGGATTACGATTGTGGCCAAGCAACTGAGAATATTCCCCGCTGGGCGGCTGAAGCTGGGCATGAGATGACACACTTTGCCCAGAAGGGCGATGCTGCTTGGACTATGACGATTCAAAAAGGCTAACTCGTCCTCAACTAAAAAGCGCTGCATTTGCAGCGCTTTTTGATCTTAGCCTTGGCAATCTACTGGCAGATATTCATCCGGAATACCGTTGCTGCTGCAAACCCAAGTGATATTATTTTGCTCATCAACTTGAGGCGATAGATAGACTTCATAGCCTTGATAATCCCCGAGTGCTTCGCTTCCTATAAAACCGACTATGCCATCTGTGTACAGATTAAATGTCGCAATCTGCTCGTCCGTGAGTCCAAGCACATCCAATTCGGTTGGCCAAGCTTTGTTGGTTTGATAGTAACCGACTAAGATGTCAGTGATCGGTGCCAGTGCTTGATGTTGCTGGTCGATACTGGCAATGGCCAGTGCCGCATCGGGTACATTCAATGCTGCTGGTGTGGCTTCGGTCGTGGTTGGCGCCTCATAACTCGTGGCGGCACCCATCTTCTCTTGATAGTCCTTATACGCTGGCAACGCGACTGCTGCAGCAATACCAATAATCGCAGCGAAGATTATCAATCCACCGCCTGCTGTGCCTAAACGTGGCATAAAGAAGCTGAGTACATAGGCCCATGCACTGCGTGATGGCGGTGCATATTCCACTCCTTGTGCTTTGGCTTGGACTCTTGCCATGCGCTTAGTCAACCAAGGATAGCTGCCATTAAGCTCGTGCAGCGACATCCAAAAACCACTCGACTCACTGGCTTGGCGGATATATTGCTCCACATTCATACGTTTCCATTGCTCGACACCAGCGGCTAACACAGCAACGGCATTTGTGGCTGAACGTAAGCTGTTGCAGCAACGTAATCCGTGGAGATCGCAGGTATATTCACAGGCGCGAGAATAAGCCGCACCTACTAAAGGTAACCAAGTGGCGAAGACTAAGAAGGGCGCTTTACCTATATGATTGCGGCGAATATGACCTAACTCGTGGCCGATATAGAAGTTGAGCGCATCTTTATCTGACTCAAGCGCATCCACAATCGATGAAAATAGCACTATATAGTTGCGACCGAGGAAGCGTGTCGCCAGTGCGTTTAACATGCCATCAGCTGCCAATAAGTAAGCGCGTGGTGGCTCGCGCATTTCTAAACGTTCGCAACACGCTAAATATTGTTTATGTAATTCAGGAAATTGCTCTGCATTGATTTCGACAGCCGTGCCTTTTAAGTAGCTGATAAAGGCGGAGTGGCTAAAGAGATAAATAATGAAAAACATCAACACATAGAGCAGCGCCATGCCAAAAGTGCCTATGATCAATGCCGCCCAGACGATCCCAGAAATAATAGCTAACAGAGTGAACAGCGATTTTTCCTTCGAATAGACAATATCTGTCATTTGAATGGGATTCTCGTTCCCTGCGGTAATAACTTGTTCCATGTTGATCCTTTTCCTTGTGAAGAGACAAACGGCGTGAAAGTAGTCAATTTTACTCGAAAATTCAACCACTATCGCGTGCAAAGCAAAAAATTAACCGTTTTGTCATTAGTTTAATCAGTTATGCGCAAATTGGAGTAGGTCGATTTCATCAGGATTTTGTGGTTTTTTAGCGCCAGAGAGTCCGATTATGCAGGCGGACACAGGTTAGTAAGTGGCTCTTCGTCTCTGGGCATTTTCCTCGCAGCGCACTAGAATTAGGTGTTTTCGCAGCATATCGGCTGAGGGTTAAGTCTTAAGTTAGAACCGAGATAAAAGTAAATTACATTACTATGAGTGCACTTTAAGGCATGGTTCTTCAAGGCAGAGTGCTTTGAGTCAGGCTCGGTTAAGCCTATATAGGGTTAGCTATGGCAAGCGTTAAAACAAACCACAGAAATACAAAGGAATTAAGATGGCTAAGTTAACAAATAAGATGATAAGTAATCGATTGGGTTTCAAATGGTACTGTGCCGCAGGCGTGATGGTTAGCGCGTTAAGTGCGGGAGCAATGGCGGCTAACGCACCTTCTTTTGACTGCACGAAAGTGAATGCTGGCAGTATTGAAGACATGGTCTGTAAGGATGCGGGGCTGAACCAACTTGATAATCAGTTAGCTAAGGTTTATAGCCAAGCACTTGAAAAAGCGAAGAATGAACAACCTCCTACTTTAAAGGCGATGCAACGTGGTTGGGTGAAAGGCCGTAATGAATGCTGGAAGAGCGACGATAAGCACGCGTGTATTGAATCTAGCTATCAAACCCGCATTGCCGAACTGCAGGCACAATATCGTTTAGTCGACATGACCGGCCCAGTGTTTTATGCCTGTGACGGCAATCCAGCTAACGAAGTGGTCGTGACTTATTTTAAAACCGAACCTGCCACCCTGATTGCTGAACATGGTGATAGTACTTCATTAATGTTTGTGCAACCCAGCGGCAGCGGCGCTAAGTATCAAGGCCGCAATGAAAGCCTATGGGAACATCAAGGCGAAGCGAAAGTGGTTTGGGGCTACGAAGCACCAGAAATGACCTGTAAACTGGTGACTAAATAGGATTGATTTAAGGTCGCCATGAAACAAGCTCTAGTGCATATCGCCTTAGTCGTAAGAGATTACGACGAGGCGATTGATTTTTATGTGAATAAATTAAAATTCGAATTAGTCGAAGACACTTATCAAGCTGAGCAAGATAAGCGCTGGGTCGTTGTTGCCCCACCGGGTTCTAAGGGCACTTCTATCTTGTTAGCGCGGGCGTCTAAACCTGAGCAGTTCGATTTTATCGGTAATCAGGCGGGTGGTCGGGTGTTTTTATTTTTAAATACCGATGACTTTTGGCGTGATTATCGCCGTATGGTCGCCGATGGCGTGGAGTTTGCGCGCGAGCCGCAAGAACAAGACTATGGCACAGTCGCTGTGTTTAAAGATCTCTACGGTAACTTATGGGATTTACTGCAATTGAATTCGAATCATGTCATGGCTAAGCGAATGAGTTAAGATTCAGTATTTAGTATGAATTACCGCGCAAGCTATTTAATGGAGTCAAACACTGGGAATATTCTTTGTGTTTGACCTCTGTTAAGTTCGTCGAAAATTCTCAGTTATTGATCATTTTTATTAGGGATTCACTGTAAATTTCAATTTATTCTTGTGGAACCGATAGATTTTATAATGGATCGGCCAATACCATTATGTTTTTATTCAAAATTCAATGTCTATCGAATAAATTACTCTTTTGTTTTTATAATTACCTATTCACTTTTTCCGTACTTTAGTATTTAACTCACATTTAAATTAATGAGCGTCAGTTTTTGTTGACAGTTTTATACGTCACTTATTTGCATAGGCGATTATTGTCACTTAGCTTCTTTAATGTTCTCTAGCTATAAAAATTTAGTCGTGAATATCATTACGTCTAAAGCAAGCTGGCATTTGAAAATAATATTTAATCTGAGTGACTTACTAAAGGAATCTGATAAGTATGAATTTTTTTAAAATACGTTGCACGGCATTATGGATAGGCCGCGCGTTAAGTGTCTCCGCGATAATAGCGTTACCATCGTTCGCATCTGATATGCCAACCAGTCAGTATCATATTGATGCAGAAGAAATGAAAATGGTAGATATGCCTAGTGTGTTACTGCCATTTAATAATCTGATGTTTTTATATGGCGTAGATGCATCGCAGTTTGATTTAGCTGACTTTATTTACGTCAATGTTCCTGATTTAATCGATAAAGAAGAGGCGATTACGCATTGGGCTGGATATTATAGTATTAACCCCAAAGTCATACTGACTTTGATGGAAATGCAATCTCAGTTAATTTCGTCTCCGACAGCTGAAGCGCTTAACCGACCTTTGGGAACATTATCGGATAAACAGGGTTTTGAGGAACAACTCCAAGATGTATTGGCTCAGCTATCACAACGTTTTTATGCCTATGAAGAGTCTCAATTAAAAGGCCTATACCCGCCAAGTACCGACGCAGTTAATGCATCGAGTTTTGCATTATTGGCTTTGTTAAACGGTCGTAGGATAGAGCAACAGCAACATGCCGTTATGACGGGTGAGCACGCTTTGGGATTGGACCTATTCATTGAGCAGTTTAGATTATTATTTGGCAATACTGACCGTGAGTTGTTAATGAGTTCAGTTGCTAAAAATCCGCTTGTAGCTGATTCAACTCAGTCGATGCAACAAGTCGTCCCATTGGCGAATATTACCGCGAGTAGTCTGCCACCCAGTAACATGCTGCAAATGCCTTGGCGACAGGGATATTCATGGCAATCCAATGGTGCTCATTCGCATACTGGGTCTGGCTATCCGCTATCATCAATCGATGTATCCTACGATTGGCCACAATGGGGAAGTCCGACTTATTCGGTTGCTTCCGCACATGATGGGACTGTCAATGTGTTGTCTCGCTGCCAAGTACGGGTGACAAATGCTAACGGTTGGGCGACTAACTATTATCATATGGATCAAATTACAGTGCGTAATGGTCAATATGTAAACCAAAATACTGTGATGGGCATTTATG
Organism: Shewanella sp. SW32; assembly: GCF_025653365.1. Classification (NCBI taxonomy): domain Bacteria; kingdom Pseudomonadati; phylum Pseudomonadota; class Gammaproteobacteria; order Alteromonadales; family Shewanellaceae; genus Shewanella; species Shewanella sp. SW32. Next base: position 92,031 of record NZ_JAKKSJ010000005.1, read on the forward strand.
CAAATAATAAAAATGCAGCCTTGTGTGAAGGTGGGAGTTCAACTGGGCCCCATTTGCATTTTTCTTTATTAAAGGATGGCCGCCATGTGTCGTTGCAAGATGTACATTTGGGGCAATATAGAATCAACATTGGTAGTTACAACTATGACAATAACTGTAGTCGTTTCAATCTGTTTGATGTAAGTAACAATCGTACAATGTGCGCTTGGGCGCCGCTGTATAATGCTGGAAGTCTCTAATCCATGATAGAAAGCCCCTCAATCGAGGGGCTGATATAATGCGAGGAAACCGTTGATCGATAAGCTAGCTAGACCCTCAAATTATTTGAATATCCCCCTGTTTAAATTCTTGAATACCAGTGGTTTTTGGCGGGATTGTCAACGTATGGTCGCCGATGGCGTGGAGTTTGCGCGCAAGCCGCAAGAACAAGACTATGGCACAGTCGCTGTGTTTAAAGATCTCTACGGTAACTTATGGGATTTACTGCAATTGAATGATGAGCATCCTATGGCACACAGGTTAGCGTATCGGGAGTGAGGATTAGAAGTTAACCCCTAATCCTAAGGTGTAGCTGGTATCTCTCGTATTGCCTATCACTGTTTTAGTGTCATTGAAGTCATATTTAAATGACAAATAAATCCGCTGAGTTAGCAGATATTTAAGTCCTACTGTCGAGTTTGAGATGTAATCAATCGAAGGCATATCTGGGAAGGCAATTTGCAGATCGGCATAGGACTCTAAAATGCCACCAAACCAATATTGTTTATAGTTAAGTGAGGCCGCCCAAGCATTTAGTTCTAGTTTAAAGGACTGTTGTTCAAGCCAAAAATGGTTGTAGGTTACGACGAAGTCTAATTTATCGCGCCCAGCACCCCAAAAGCGATAACCAGGACCGAGTCCCGCATAATAACTATGGCTATCGATGCCGAGTTTATCTTCTTCATAAAAATCTTCCTGACGTAACAGCCAATGCTCATTGAGCAGATAGTCTAATGAATAATGTCCTTCGAGGGTGTTGCGCTTAGTCACGTCATCTTCGGTTTCGTAGCGTACTTCGGTCTTGATATTATGTCGCCATTGCAAGGTTTCCGCTGTGATATCGCCTTTGATATGTAGCTTCTGACTATTTTTCTTGTTTTTGGTGACATCAAGTGTGGTTTCTACACTACCGTTAAAATTCCAATCTGAGTTTGCATAGTGCTGCGAGAATCTCAACTCACTCACGGGAGTGTGCTGGTTATTAATTAATACCATGCCATGTTCATTAGAGGCTTGAATACTTATGTCCTGTATGGAACGACTGACACTCCAAGGTCTAGTATCTGTGACTTCGAGGCTGAGAATGGCACTGCGTTGAATGGTAATTTTAGGGGTATAACTGGTGTTGATGATGAGATTTTGATCGTTAAACTCTTTAATTTCACCGCTAATTTTATCGCCATTGAGCAAAAAAACTGTGTCGGCATAACACAAGGGGCTGACACTACAGAGCGTAGCAACAAGGTACAATGCTGGATTGGATATCAGATTATGCATCTTGCTCGTGGGCTCAAAATAAAGGGAGAGTAAGTGTTGTCATTCTACTCGAACACAGGCTCTACAAAGCAATAACATTTGATAAAAGTGTTGATAAGGGATTGAAAACGGGTTCGCAATCCCTTACTTCTTTGCCTGTTAGCGTGAGTTAATTTCGGTTATTTTGAGGTTAATGAGCTGCTTCTGCCATTGGGATTTATCTATGCCTTCGACCCAAATGACGCTGCTTTTACGCTGTTCGCCTTTGCGTAGATAGGTCTCAGGCATGCGGAAAATGGCTTCCCACACTTCGAGTTTTTCGGTTTTGAGCAAAGTACCATTATCGGCGAAGAAGCTAGCTTCAACTTCAACTAAGGTAACGTGTTCATTGCTGGTGCTGGCGAGATCGAAGCTGAGTCCGAGTTTGTCGCCTTTCCATTGACCTTCAGCAAAGCTGACTTTGATCCCATCTTTTGCCGTTGAGCCTAATAGCTCAGGTTGGGTAATCGCAGTGGCGGTCAATGTGGTGACTGGCGCAGCAACAGTTTGAGTGGTAACTGCGGCACTTGGGACACTGGCAACATTGCTCGATGCACTTGCTACGGCTGCAGCGGCTAAGGCATTGGGCGCGGCTTTGGTTTCAGTGATCACGTATTCCCAAGTAAAGTCGTCTTTGAGTCTGACTTGGGCGCCATTTTCTAGGGTGATATTGGCTACGTCGGCCGCCATAACCGATGATGTTAGCAATAAAAATGAGCTAAGTGCGCTAAGGCGTAATGAAGTGTGCATTAATTTTCTGGCTCCGATATCCGTCTGAGTCAATATTCTGCCCTAACATAAACAATTTGCCGCATGTTAGTCACTGTCTAAGTCGTGTTTTGATGAATAAAGTGGATTAATGGCGAGATTTTAACGCTAGTACAGATTGAGCTAGCTGACTGTGGCACTATTAGATAGGTGTACATGAGCGGTATGCTCAATGAATAAAGTAACAGGAGATTAAGATGCAGATGAAACATGGAATTTATGGCTTAGTGATTGGATTGGCATTTAGCACTGTCACTTTGGCTGCTGAAGCACCGAAAGTGGGTTGCGCGGCGAAATTAGATGCTATTAGTGCCGAACTTGCCCAAGCAAAAGCGGCAGGTAATAAGCATAAAGTCGCGGGACTTGAAAAGGCCTATGACGAAGTTTCAACCCATTGCGACGATGATAGCTTATACGCTGAGCGAGTCGCTAAAGTTGAGGCCTTAGAGGAAAAACTCACTGAGCGCCAAAACGAATTGGCCAAAGCCATAGAAGAAGGTCGTTCTATGGATAAAATCAACAAGAAACGCAATAAAGTCGCCGAAGTCGAGGCTGATCTTGCTAAGGCGCGAGCCGAGCTAACGCAATAAATAGCTCAAGCCCAATCGCTAGGAGCTTAGCCCGCGTAACCTATACTTAAAATAGTGGATTCTGTGCTGGAGTTATAACCGGCACTCAGTATGAAGTGCTCAGTGATTCGATATCTTAGCCCAGCTTCTGCGCCCCAACGGGTTGTTTTATCTTCTTCCCATGTGGGTTTGCCATCGACAATTTTGGGTGAAATGTTATTCGTGTAAGACACTGTGCTGATATAGCCACTGCCGCCGGCATAAAAGCTTAAATCTGCCGTTAAGCTGTAGCTTAAACCTAAGCGGAAGAGGCTTTCTTGGCGATAGGACTGCGCGGGTTCTGGCACGATAATATCGGTTTCACGACTGCGGGCATAGCCTAGGTAATAACCCCATTGTTGGTAATTATTATCGAAATGATAGGGGGCGATTGTAATGCCATAGAGATTATCTGTGGCGGGAATATAATCGAGCATAAGGGCGATATAAGGTGCATTGGCAGTTTCGTCTGATTTATCTGGCCTAACTAATTGCTTAGAAGTGCTATATTCGGCCGCTTGAAGCGGTTGGCATAGGCTCAGGAGTCCAATGCTAAGACAGGCTAGCGTATATGAATGACGACACATAGGATGGTTTCCTTAGGGATAGGGGAAATATTGTTCATTTTCCTGTGTGCGGGGTCAATTCAAAATGCTAAAATCTCTTTTAAAATAAGTATTTGTAAATATTTTGTGTTTTGATTTGAGTGTTTTCTAGGGTGATATTTAACCGAGGTCAACTCGGCAGTTACCTTTGTATGGGTTTGTTGCGCTAGCGCCTACGTTGGAGTGAAATTGTGGATCAGGAAATAAGGCTCGAAATTTCGGCATGGTTAGCGGGCTTTGGGATTGATAGCCAACCCTCTGATGGAATATCGACCACAGTTATGGTCATTGCTTGCTTACTGTTAGCGAGCATCGCTTATTTTATTGTCCGACGCGTGGTAATTCGTGCGGTGAATATGGTAATCCTGCGCTCTAAGGCGACGTGGGACGATGTATTCATGCGTTATAAGGTACTTGAAAAGCTGGCCATGCTTGTGCCCGCTATCGTACTTAATCTATTGGTGCCAATCGCGCTGACTGAGCATCCACTGTTAAGCGGGCTAGTCGACCGATTACTGAGTATTTGGTTAGTGGTGCTGATTATCCGCGCTATGTATGCAGGTATGGATGCGGTTGATGAAATTTCAGATGTGAATCTGGTGAGTCGGCGCTTGCCTGTTAAGAGTTTCGTACAGTTAACTAAGCTATTTTTATTCTTTGTTGGGATTATCGTTTCTATCTCAATCTTGGCCGATCAATCACCTGTGTACTTCCTCAGCGGCTTAGGTGTGGCAACGGGTTTTGTGATGTTAGTGTTCCGCGACACTATCTTAGGTTTTGTGGCGGGCATTCAGTTAGCGGCTAACCGTATGGTGAGTAAAGGCGACTGGATCCAGATGGACAAATACGGCGCCGACGGTGCGGTAGAAGAAGTCTCGCTGACCACAGTGAAAGTGCGTAACTGGGACAAAACCATCACTATGATCCCTGCTTATGCCTTAGTGTCGGATGCGTTTCGCAACTGGCGGGGTATGTCTGAGTCGGGCGGTCGCAGGATCAAACGCGCGATCAATATCGATATCAACAGTATAAAGTTTTTGACCGAGGAAGAGCGCGAACGTCTCAGTAAGATCAATTGCTTAAAAGAATATTTCCCCGCAAAAATAAATGAAATTCGTGAGTCGAATGCCAGAGTCTCTGACCTTGATATGAAAGTGAACGGCCGCCATTTGACTAACGTCGGCACTTTCCGCGCTTATCTGCAGGAATATTTACAGCGTCATGATAAAGTCCACAAGGAAATGACCTTAATGGTACGCCAATTAGCGCCGACCACTGAAGGGTTACCGATTGAGATTTATATCTTCACCAATGATACTCGCTGGGCGTTTTATGAGGCGATACAAGCGGATATTTTCGACCATGTGTTTGCTGTATTACCTGAGTTTGGTCTGCAGGCGTTCCAAGCGCCCACCGGCAATGATATTCGCAGTTTAAAGTCAGTTAAGGTCGACTAGTTTGATGGCTGTCGATGATTATCGATTTAGTTTCGAGAGACAAGAATCGCGGCTAAGGTGATAAATACACCGCCGCTGGTTCTGTCAAACCAATGCAGCTTGTTGCTCGCCTTTAGGCTGGGCGCAAGTACATTGGCCATGCAGGCATAAATCATCACAAAGCTAAAATCCACCACGGCCCAAGTGACTGCAAGAATGGTCAGTTGCGGTAATTGCGGCGCGGCAAGATTGATAAATTGCGGAAACAAGGCGGCAAAAAACAGTAAATCCTTCGGATTACTGATCCCCACTAGAAACGCCTGCTTATAAAGCTGCGCAGGCGTACCTTTGCCCTCTGACGGGCTAACTTCAAGGGCTTGACCCTGGTTTTTCGTCAATAACAGCTTAATACCTAAAAATACTAAATAGGCCGCGCCGCACCATTTGAGCAGGGTAAAACCGTATTCTGAGGCGCTAATAATCGCCCCAAGTCCTGCCGCTGACGCCATCATTAAGATTAAAGCGGCGCTAACACTGCCAAGACCAGTCGCTATGCTACGCATCTTGCCGAAGTGGATCCCATGGGACATAGACAACATAGCGATAGGACCGGGTGAAATCCCAATCAATACAATGGCGAAGAGATAGAGTAACCAAGTTTCGGGTTGCATATTTGCTGCTCTAAATGGAATAAATGTTAATGTTTAGCACTCGCTATAAAATCAGGGATCACCTTGGGATGACGGCCTTTAATGGTGCGATAGAAGCTCAAAATCTCTTGCATGTCGGTCACGATATCGTCACTGGGTTGCAGTGGTGTGCGGATAACGACAGTGCGGCGGCTAAAATCTAAGCCAACGGGTGTAATGGGTACTTGGGCCTTGCTGGCGATATGATAAAAGCCGCACTTCCAGCGCGTCACTGGGCCGCGGGTGCCTTCTGGCGCTAGCGCTAACTTGTAATCGGATTTTGACTCAAACAGCTGCACGGCGGCATCGACTAAGTTGTTGTTCTTGCGCCGATCCACCGGACTGCCGCCAATGGCGCGGAAAAACCAGCCCCAAGGCGGGATAAAGAGTTGGTGTTTGCCGAGAAAGTGAATGCGGATACCTAGGGCGCCACGGGCTAAAATGCCGACAATGAAGTCCCAGTTACTAGTGTGCGGTGCAACTATGATGATGTATTTAGCACAGTCGGGCAGTTGGCCTTCTATCTGCCAGCCTGAAGTTTTAAGTAGCCAACGGCAAAGTGGTGTAAACATAGTTCGGTGCCCAGAGTCGAAAAATTAATAATATCATCAGCTTTTTTAGATTTTAAACTGGCTTAAACAAGATAGTCTGTACTTAATTCGTTATAGTACAGTTTAACCTGATTGATTGTGGGGGAACGATACTATGTTGAAAAATGGACGATTAAACAAGGTTATCTGGCAGCGTGTTTTTGCGGCACTGTTACTCCTGCTGACTTGTCATGTTAATGCTGTGCCGACGGATGAAATTACGCAGATGCTTAAAGGCCAAGAAGACGCTTGGAATCGCGGCGATCTCGATGCTTATATGCAAGGCTATTGGAAGAGTGATCAACTGCGTTTTGTCTCTAATGGTAAGTTTCGTTTTGGCTGGGAAGAAACTCTCGCTGCCTATAAGAAAAATTATCCAAATAAAGAAGCGCTTGGTGAACTGAAGTTCACTATCAAAGAAATCAAAATGCTCAGTAATTACGCCGCTATGGTTGTTGGGCGCTGGGATTTACGGCGGATAAAAGATGCCCCAACGGGTGTGTTTACTCTGTTGATTGAAAAAATCGACGATCGTTGGGTGATCACCATGGACCACAGTTCAGATTAAACCGTGTCCTTTGCACTCAGTGTTGCACTGCAGTTCAAATTAGATTTGCGATAATAAACAGTCTGGTTTGGTGGGCGGCTCGGCAGGCAGAGTTAAATGGAAATCCTGCTGTCCAAGCTGTCTACCTTTGCCATCGTATCTCACTTCGGTGAAATGCATACCGCCCTCAGCATCTTCAAGCAGAATGCTGGTGGAGCGGGTGCCATAGTCGGGGTGACGAATATAAATCGCAGCTAAACGCCGTTCCCACTCGATCCCTACTCCCGTATTAGGCAGCTCATTATCTTGCGGCTGGGAATCGTCTTTCATTAGTTGTAACAGTACTTGCACTTCTATACTGCTGGACTGGCTGATTGCCGCTTCTAACGCCTGCTGTCCCTTCGCCATTTTCGGCCAAATATCATCGAGTGCACCATTGCTAATGGCATGAAATCCATCGGCAAGTTTTACTGTGTCTTTATTGATACTGTTAAAACAATATAAGTCAGTACCTTGGCCGAAGATGAGATTGAACGGCTGATAATTGTCGCTATGTTCAACAAGCCAATTAGGGCACACGAGCGACCCTGAGTTGAGCGTCATAGTAATTAGCTCGCCACGACTACGCATGGCTTCAGGGTTCTTTTGCGGAACGCGCAGATTGGTTACGCCAGCGATTTGTCCTTGTTTATTGATGCCAAACCAAGTGCCACCGGCCTGCAGATCTTTACCCGCGAGTATGTTTTCTTCCGGCGGCCAAAAATGCGCTGGCGCAGTTGGTCTATGATGAAACTCATCGCGGTTGGCACAGATGATTAAGGGATACTTAGGATGGGCATTAATGGCGACAAAGAGTATGCACATAGCAGGCTAAATTAATCCAAAGGTAGATTAACTTAGCCTGTCTGCTCACAAATGAACAGCGTTAGTGGTGCGAGTGCTTATCTGTTTTTGCGTGTTCATGTGCATGTTTATCGGCACTAGGTGTCACAACAGGTTTCTGCTCGTCTGTGTGCGAAGCGCTAGATTCGTGAGTATGTGTATTCTCGTGGGAATGGCTATGGGCGTGACTATGCGCATGAACTACCGGTTTGCTGAGCATTAAGCGGCGTAAAAATTTACGTGGACCTAAGCGCAGTAAGCTGGCGGCAAACAACCCTGAGAGGATCAGTAGAGCAATTAAGTTCACGACTTCAGGCAAGGTAAATAAGGAGAACCATAGTGGCAAGCGTAATGCTGCGGCTAAGCTCAGCGCAATAATACTCAGTAATATCGCCCTTTGCGTCCATGTCATTAACTTAAGCTGAGCTATGTTGAGCACAGGTGCAGCAATCAGCGGCATCATAATCGCGATAGGATTCCAGCCACTATAAGCCAGTGCAAGAGCGAGTACGGCGGCGCCTAAGTTGCAGAAACGCATAGGTAAAAATACAAGCAATAGCACAACAACCTGTAGCAATGGATTGCTTAAGGGCATTGAAGGGTGGCCAATTAAATTCACTAATACTAGGCTGAGTAAAATCCAAGGTGCGCTGCGATCGACTAAATGAGCAAAGCCGAAACGCAGTGAACTGCTGGGTAATTTAGTGTGTGGATCGGTAATGGTGACGTTAGCATGGCTTAAATATGCACTCAGAATAAACACTACAAGCAATTGGAATAACGCTAACCAAGGACCGAGAAGTAGAGCTGTGATCACTAAGGCTTCAGGCCCAGCTAAGCGTTGGAACCAGCGACGGGCTAAACTGCTATCCTGCGGCGTCAAACCTAATTTAAAGCGCAGCGCAGCCGCACCATAGCTTAGCAGCAACACGGGTGCGAGCTTTAATAGCCAAGTCATTAATTGCTCTGTGCTGTGATCATGGTGGGCATGTTCGTGGCCGCCTGAATCCATTAATAGCAACATCACGAGTAAACCGATGCCGAGCAAACTACCTATGCCAGCTTGGTATTCATATTTGCCTTGCGTATCACTTTCATGCTGACCATGGGGTTGATGTAGTACCACATGCAGAATTGTGCCAGTAATAAAGGCTTGTAAGTAGACAGTGTCATCGATATTTAAATAAGGAAGTAGTTGCTCACCGGCGAAATAGCCTATGCCTGTAAATAGCATCTGGGCTGCAAAGATCATGAGTGTCCAACGTGTTCCGAGATGGGGTTTAAGTATCCACCATACTGCAAAACCGACGGGTAATTGGTGGAGTATGACACCAAGAGCTAGCAGAATGGAGTTATCGTCTTGCTGCGCCAAAACCATAGCGGTGCCATCGGTGATGGTATGCAGTAATAAGCCACCAATACCTAAGAAAAGCGTAAAATTATGGGTGACTTCTGAATAACGGTGAAATAGGCGTTCGCTGGCGGTAGGCCCCCAGATGCCGAGGAGTACAAAGACGATCGCAAGCATGCCACCATGCTCAAGTAATTCTGGCAAGATGTGGATCAGCACTAATCCGCCTAATGAGACGAATATAAAACCATCGAGCCCCTTTTGTAAGCCACTACTCGATGAGAAGTAGCGATAAAACAGAGGGCCAATTAAGAGTGCGATACAGCTAGCAAGAAGATAGAGCATGGATTCCACGGAAAATTTGCTGAAAAAACGCCATAGTATACCAGCTGTAAAGCAAAGTGAGCAGTGACTTGCAGGCAATTTACTCAACTGACATTTTATACTGTGTTTTGAAGGTGAGAATTTTATTCACTTTGGCCATTCTGCGGAGAAATTTTCAGATCTAACTCGAGAAAAGGTACTATACCCAAGCTACCTGAAGATACGAGTTTCAGAGCGCCTAGGGTGCTTCAATTCAAGGCGCATCAATGACAGAATGTCGGCCACCTTTTGAATTGTTGCAACACGGAAGTGGAGCTCCCTAGGCGCTCCGTTCCGGCGGGTTGTAACGTACTTTATGCCGTGTTGGTTATTTTTAACTTAGCCCACTAGGTCCGCAAATAACCGCAATCGCCATGGATGGCGTGAATGCCATTTATGCAGGAGCAATAAAGGGCCTTGCCTAAAGTGCGTTACATTCCCGCTGAATCCTGCATCTTCAGGTTGTTTGGGTATATAATATCGGCTTATGTTGGCTTGGGTGTTGATACGTTAAATGGATATATTTTCTGCTGCGGTAATGTTGTTTCTGATCATGGACCCTTTGGGTAATTTGCCGATTTTCGCGTCGATTCTGCGGCATATCGATCCCAAGAAACGTCGTAAGGTACTGATCCGCGAATTACTTTTCGCCTTAGTGATCATGCTGTCTTTTCTTTATGCGGGTGAAGCCATTTTAAGTTTCTTAAATCTTCGTTCCGAATCTGTGAGTATTGCAGGCGGTATTATTCTGTTTTTGATCGCGATTAAAATGATCTTCCCACAACCCGGTGGTGTCGTTGGATTAGCCGCGGGAGAAGAGCCTTTTATCGTGCCTATGGCTATTCCCTTGATGGCTGGCCCATCGATTCTTGCAGCCTTGATTTTACTGGCGCATACCGATAGCTCACGTATGGGCGATTGGACCATAGCGTTAGTGTCAGCTTGGGGGGCGAGTGCGGTGATCTTAATGTTTTATAAACTTTTCACCCGTGTGCTGGGGGAAAAGGGGCTCACAGCAGTCGAGCGTTTGATGGGTATGGTGCTGGTCATGATCTCAGTGCAAATGTTCCTCGACGGTATTTCAAACTATCTGAAAACCGCTGCCTAACTTTATCTAGTTTGATCAAAACGAAACCGTATTAACGTTGTTAATGCGGTTTTTTTTATGGCTGAGATTTGGTTTGGAATTGAGTCAGCACAGAGGTTTGCTGAATGTTTGCTGACAAAAGTGCAAATCTTACCTGCGAACAGGTGTATCAAGTTGTTACTGAGGTGCAGTGCTGCTAATGTCGAAAACTCTGTCTCTATCACTTGAAGACGGATAAACCCTGAGTAGGTTACTCATTAAAGGTAATTTGTCTTAATACAAAGAGACACTAGTCTTAATAAATAGAATGGCGTTGGCTGTTACAGAAGGATGTTAAAAATGCGAAGTACAAAAGGCGTAACAGCGTTTGGACTGATGTTGGCATTGATTAGCGGCGCGAGTATTGCAGCTCCGAATCATACGCCTGCAGATGCGGGTGTGATTAATAAAGATCGAATTTTATATTGGTTGATTAAGCGTGGCGAAGTGGCCGCCGATGCCAGTGATAGCGTAAAGCAGGAGGCGATAGAAGCTTATATTCATCGCGCCACTTTGGCACAACCTAAAGCGCCGCGCATCGAAGTTGAAGCTGAACATGCGCGTCTACAAAGAGCTAAATCATCGCAAATGATGCGCTCACCTGCACAGCGTTTACAGGCCGATGCGGATGTAAAGAAAACCGTTAAAGTGCTCACAGTATTAGTGGATTTTGCTGATCTAAAACATGATGACAATGGCTTAAAAGCGGGGGATACAGACATGTATTACCCGAGTTATCCTGCGTCCCACTACAAGGAATTACTCTTTTCGCCTACGGGCTTCAAAGGTCCACAGGGGCAGACGTTAGATTCGGGGTATCAATATTATCAAGCGGTTTCTGGGCAAACCTTCTCCTTTACTGGGGATGTGAAGGGCTGGTATACCGCCTCGCAAAATGCTGAATACTATGGTGTTAATGATCCAGATACCCGTAGTGATTCACAGGTCGAACAATTGGTAAAAGAAGCCGTATCTCAAGCTGTTGCAAATATGTCTGAAGCAGAGCTGGCTAGCTATGATATTGAAGATCAAAATGATTTGAACAATAACGGTAATTACGATGAGCCCGATGGCATTATCGACCATGTGATGATTTTCCACTCTAGCGTAGGCGAAGAGGTCGGCGGCGGAAAACTAGGATCGAGTGCGATATGGTCGCATCGATATTATGTCGACCAAGCAACCAATGGTTATGCGCTTCCTGGCACGAACAAAAAAGTATTCGGTTATACAATCCAGCCTATCGATGCGGCAACGGGCGTGTGTACCCACGAGTTTGGCCATGATCTAGGTCTGCCTGATGAGTACGATACCTCTGAAAATGATAAGAAAGACGGCTCGCCTGTGGGGCTATGGTCTTTAATGTCTGGTGGTAGTTGGGCTGGTGCTATTCCTGGCGCTCAGCCGAGTGGTTTTAGCCCTTATGCGCGTTCTTACTTACAGGAAAGATATAAAGGTAAGTGGTTGAATGAACGTGAAATCACCTTAGATAGTATTCCTAAATCAGGCATGGAAGTGACGTTGAATGAGGCGGTTAATCAGCAGGCGGTTAATCAGATTTCTATTCCGCTCCCTCCAACGCTAATTTATGTTAAAACACCTTATCAGGGCAGTTATCAGTACTATTCTGGCCAAGGAAATATGCTGAACAACAGCATGAATTTTAATGTTAAATTACCTGCCGTAACCACAGATAAACTGATTCTGAGTATGAAGGCCAGTTGGAGTATTGAGCCTGACTTTGATTACATGCAGGTGAAAGTGGATGGTGCGGCCATTGCGGGTAATTACACTAAGTCGAACAATGCAATGAATAGTGCTCGTCATATCATCACTGGTGAATCGTCTGCGCTTGCTCAGGCGGAAGGTCGCGATGCTTGGGTAACATTAGAATATGATTTATCGGCATATTCTGGAAAATCTGTTGCTGTCGAGATCAACTATGTCACCGATGATTTTACCTCTAAGTCAGGGATCACTATTGATAACATCAGCGTTAAACAAAATACCACTGAGTTATATAGTGATAACGCTGAAGTCGCGGATAAAATGACGTTTTACGGCTATAGCCGGATTAAGGATTCTCGTCCGGATCCAAAATCTCAGTCTCGTTATATTATCCAGCTGCGTAGCCATAATGGTGTCGATGCTGGCTTAAAAGCCGCAAGTTTTGATCCCGGAGTTTTACTCTGGTTAGAAAATTTGGGTTACAGAGACAATAACGTTTCAGACCATCCTGGCCATAGCTTGATTGGTGTGATTGATGCTGACCCAAACATGATTGGCACTCGCTCGACCGACGTACAAATTCGTGATGCAGCCTTTAGCACAGTAAATCAAACCTTCTATTTGGAGGATAATCATCGCGATGCTGTCAGCCTGTTCGATGATAGTTTTGATTACTACAGCGCGCCACTACAGCCACAGTCAGGTATGGTGTTGCAGCAGCTAGGGTTGACAATGCAGGTACTATCGCAAGCCAGTAATAACAGCACTGCGGTTATTCGTCTTGCGAATGCGAACTCTGATGCTATAGCGCCGTTAACTGTCAGTTTTGGTAAGACAGTTAGTCAATTAGCGGTGAACTTCACCAGTAACGTTGATGGTGGTATGGGAGTATTAACCTACGCTTGGGATTTGGGTGATGGCACGACAAGTACAGCGGCTTCGCCAACCCATACCTATGCGAAGGCGGGCACTTATACGGTGAAGCTTACAGTGACAGATGCGCAAAATACTAAGGCGATTAGCAGTTCGACGGTAACGGTTGTTGCACCTGTTACGCCTCCAGTAACTCCGCCGGCCAGTGAGGGTTCAGGTGGCGGCAGCTTAGGTTGGTTAAGCCTTGCCTTCCTTAGCTTATTGACTTGGCGCCGCCAGTTAAATGTGCACTAAGTTAAATGTCCACTAAGTTGATTGTTTGAAATCCGAACAAAAATGCCTCTGATCTAGAGGCATTTTTTATCTGTCTTGAGGCTAAATTCTGACTAAGCTTTGGATGAAGTCTAAAGTTTACAACTGACGGATAGCTTGCTCGGCCGCTGGCAGAAAGATTTCGCTGACGATCATTTCATGCTCACCGTGATGGAAATAGCGGCGGCGTCCCCAGAGTGCATGTTCGACACTTTGATCTAAACTTTCAGCTAAGTGGGCGAGGCGACTACAGGTTTCGAAACTGGCAACTTCGATTCTACCGGGGATGAAGTTATCTTGGCTAAACAGTAATTCACCTAAGGGGCGAGTACCCAAACTAAGGAAATCCATTTTGCGCTCGGCCATTAATTTTTCAGGGATCAAGGTTCTGGCAAATACCCAAGGTATCGAGTCGAGGCAAAGCAAGACTTCACGGATCCATACAGCACCTTGCTGGGGATATTCGCCCTCTAAGGGAGCATGCAGTCCTTCGCCTAGTACCTTTACTTCAAATTGAGCACAGCAAGTTTTGAGTTTTTGCGTTAGGCTGCCAGTGGCAAGCAACCATTCTTTCAAGGGCGATTTGGGGAGTTTGTCGGCTAGATCGGCTGAAAACCACTGAATAGATTCACCATAGGGAAAGCTTAAGCTAGTCACATTCATTAAATACTCGTTACAATATAAACAAACGTCGGCAGTCTAGCATGTCGCGACGCGAGCATATATACCCAAGCTACTTCCAGATACGGACACTGCATCTTCAGGTTGTTTGGGTATATACCCAAGCTACTTCCAGATACGGATACTGCATCTTCAGGTTGTTTGGCTATATAGATTGGGAAGTTTCTTCCATTACCATTATTGTTTTAGGGGCCGTAAGTCGCTATGAAAAAATTACTCTCAGTCTGTCTTATCCTGTTTACAAGTGTTTTCAGTGTTTATGCGGCCGATGAAAAAGAAGCTGCACCTGCAGCAGCAACCCCACCAACGGGTGAGTATGCCTACTATGGTTTCGAACCCGAAATTGTCACTAACTACATTTCTAATCGCAAGAAATTGGGTTTTGTGAAGATTAGCGTTGAGTTAATGGTAAAGAGTCCAGATGATCTAGTGACAATTGAGCTCCATAATCCATTATTGCGAGCCGCAATTGTTGAAGTGTTAGGCAATCAATCGGAAGAGAAGATTAAGTCACTCACGGGTCGTGAAGAGATTCGTCGTGAGTGCTTTGAAATGGTTAACAATTTGATCACCAAAGAAGCTGGTAAACCCTTGATCGTAAACTTATTGTTTACCTCTTATCTGTACGATTAATTTACTGCCTCACTCTATGGGCTGACTTAGGTCGGCCCACTGCGTTACAAGAGCTATTATGTCAAAACCTGCCGTTAAACCCGTCCAATTAGTGACTGCGAAACGCCTAACGAGTACAGCCAACATTGGTCATGCAAAAACTAAAGCACCAAAGCAGGCTAGAACTGAGGTGAAAGGCAAAGTGAAGTCGGTCAAAAACAGGCCTAGTGCTGAGATCAAAAAAGCTTTGCATCCTCGAAATGTACACTTGAACGGCTATGATTTTCCGGCGCTGATGAGTTCATTCCCTAAGCTAAAAGCCTTTGTTCGACCCACGCCTTATGGGGCTTTATCGGTCGATTTTGCCGATCCGTTAGCAGTTAAAATCCTTAATGCGGCGCTACTGAAACACCATTATGGGATTGAATCTTGGGATATTCCTGATGGAGCGTTATGTCCTCCTATTCCCGGTCGAGTCGATTATTTACATTATTTAGCAGACCTTCTAGCCGAAGGCGATGATGTATTTGCTTTGGATAAAACTAGGGTATTAGATATCGGCACTGGCGCGAACGGTATTTATCCCATATTGGGTTGCCAAGTATACGGTTGGCAATTTGTCGCCTCGGATATTAATGCCCATTCACTCAGTAATGTGCAGAGTATTATTGAGCAAAACCCAGTGCTGCAAGGGCAGATAAGTTTACGATTACAGCCAAATGACAAGGCGGTCTTCAAGGGAATCATTCAAGCCGGAGAATGTTTTGCGTTAACCCTGTGCAATCCGCCATTTCATGCTTCTATGGCTGAGGCGAGCGAAGGTACAAAGCGTAAGGTGAATAATCTGCAGCTCAATCGGGGTGGCTTGGTAAAGGTTGCACCTAAGCTGAATTTCGGCGGTCAAGCGGCTGAGCTTTGGTGCCAAGGTGGCGAACGACAGTTTTTAGCGACTATGATCCGTGAGAGTCAAATGTTTGCAGATCAATGCTTATGGTTTAGCAGTCTAGTGTCGAAGAAGGAAAACCTGAAACCTTGTTATCAAGCCTTAGCGCAGTTGAAAGTCGATACTGTGAAAACGATTGAGATGCAGCAGGGTAATAAAATTACGCGGGTTTTAGCGTGGAGCTTCCAGTCAGCAGCTAAGCGCAAAATCTGGCGCAGTGAACACTTAGCCTGTTAAGACTGTTGGGTATGACCCAATTAAGTACTGCTAACAAAACAGGCGCTAATGGCGCCTGTTTTTATTAAAAGTAAAAATAGCCACTGTTACTGTGGCTTTTCTTCCTTATGATCGCGACGGAATAACGCCCACTCTTCAATTGCTTCACCGCTGGGTAAGGTGCAGATCCCATGTTCACCTTCAGCGGTTTTCTCAATTGTTAATTTGCCACCAATGGAGACACAATACTCAGAGGCGGGGTTGGCTATTTTTACTTGTTCAGTATCACTGCATCCGACTAATACCAGACTCGCCAGAAGTGGAGCAGTAACAAGCAGGAATTTGATTTTCATAGACACTCCTTGGTGAGTTATTTTCGCCCTAAAATCCGCAGGATCCGTAGAAACAAGTTGATGATATCCATATACAAAGCGGCGGCGCTATCGATGGCATTATCTATGGTTTTAGGGATTTGATTCGCCCGTCCCCAGTCATAACCAATATAACCGCAGAAAATCAGCACGACTATCCAATCTAAAATGCCGTGGTGAGTATTAAAGATAAACACTTCAATCAGTTCGACGACGATAACGAGCAATAAAGCAATCGTGAGTGCACCGGAAATTTTTTGGAAAAAGGCGGGGAAGAGTGTGCCTAAACACATCATAGCTATGGTCACTAGCCCTGTGATACGAATGGCCTCAGTCACCAATTCGGGATCGTATTGACTGACCACCATATTGATTATTAAGCCGAAGGGCACGACCACAAAGTTGTAGCCAATAAAACTGACAACGGGGTTAGTCGATTTTTGGAACAGATAAATCCCAAAGAAACAGGAGGCGAAATAGCCGATAAAGAAAATCCAAGGATTAACACTGGCAATCGCCTCTGGGTCGATATTGGTGACCATCCAATAGTTAACGGCAAAACCCCAAATCAGCGTGAGGCCGATAACGAGGTTGTAAATACCTGCGCCAACTATGGGGTCGTCTGTGGTCATGCGGTCAAATACACTGTTTTCCGAATCCATATGTTTTCCTTATGATTTCCTTATTTTAACGGGCCATTAAGCGTCATCAGTGTTGAGCTATATGACGGCAAATTAAGCGGTGGCAATTAAGCTAGTGTAAATAAAGCCGTTTTTCAAGCGAGAACAACCTAAGCCTCTTTAGTACCACAAACACTGCAGCGGGCTTGTTTCGGTAACTTCATCTCGCGAAACTCCATCGTCATTGCATCGATCATCAAAATGCGTCCTGCTAAGGTTTTACCCATGCCAGTAATCACTTTGATGGCTTCAACTGCCTGCAAACAACCTATCATACCTACCACGGGTGCTAGGATGCCCGATTCAACGCAGCTCAGTTGTTGCTCGCCAAATAGGGCGCTAAAGCAATGATAACAAGGCGTTTCGCTGTGATAATTGAACACAGTGACCATGCCTTCCATCCGAATTGCCGCGGCAGACACTAAGGGTACTTTATACTTAAAACAGCTGAGATTAAGTTGCTCGCGCACACTGACATTATCGGTACAGTCGAGCACTAGGCCGTGATCGGCGACTAGGGCGTCAATCTCATGATCATCTAATACTGCATTGATAATGTTGATCTTAATAAAGGGATTGAGCTGCATGAGGCTCTGTTTAGCTGATTCGACTTTAGGCTGGCCGACATTGGTATCTTGATGCAGCACTTGGCGCTGCAGGTTGGATAATTCAACTGTATCAAAATCGACCAGTGTCAGCTCACCAATACCCGCAACCGTGAGGTACTGGCTGGCGGCACAGCCCAAACCGCCAGCGCCTATCATGAGCACTTTGGCTTGTTTTAAGCGTTCTTGACCGTCGATATCCATAGCCTTGATGGATATTTGGCGGCTGTATCTTAAGAGTTCGCTGTCGCTGAGAATATCTTTTGGCACATTCATTGGGATTTTCCTAGCAAAGCACGCTGTTAAATGGCTCGACAGTCACTTGGGTGCCAGCGGGAGTATCACCTTGGAATTGCTCCAATAAAACGAAACAGTTTGCTAAGCTCATCGAAGTCAACATGCCAGAACCTTGGCTACCAGTAATGGCAACTTCAAGTTTACCTTGTGCATTACGGCTTAAAACGCCCCGTTGATATTCGACGCGGCCCGGTTGTTTACGTACAGGCGTGGTGAGCGTAGCGTCTAACATCAAAGGTGCAACTGGGGTTAAGCCCTGCATCTTGTTCAGTATTGGCCAAACGAGTTTGTAAAACGTCACCATAGAAGATACGGGATTCCCCGGTAAACCACAGAATATTGCTTTGCCGATACGGCCCATGGCAAAGGGCTTGCCTGGTTTGATGGCGAGTTTCCAGAAGGTAATTTTGCCTTCCTCATCAAGAATTTGTTTAGTGAAATCTGCTTCACCGACCGACACGCCACCCGAGGTTAATACCATGTCGGCTTGGCTAGCGGCATTGCGAAATGCCTGACGTATGGCTTCAGGATCATCGGCTATTACGCCTAAATCGAGCCATTCCACATTAGCGCGGCTGAGTAAGCCTTGGATCGAGTAACGGTTTGAATCGTAAATTTGTCCTAGGGCTAATTCGCTGCCAACGGGACGCAGTTCATCGCCTGTGGAGAAAAAGGCCACTTTAAGCTGACGGTAAACTCGCACTTGGCTAACGCCAATCGTGGCCAACACCCCGAGTTCGGCGGCACCAATTTGAATGCCTGCACTGAGTACTTTAGTGCCTTGGGTGAGTTCTTCACCGCGGCAACGCACATTGGCGCCTTGCGCCCTAGGATGGCGGATATGAATAATCTCACCTTCAACCTCGGCTTCTTCCTGCATTTGCACTGTGTCATAACCTGTAGGCACAGGCGCGCCTGTCATGATCCGCACGCAGGTATTAGGTTTGGCTTCACCTTTAAAACCATGGCCAGCGAAGGAACTGCCGATAAGGCGCAATGCGGTCTGATTGGTTTGCGTATTTAAGTCGACAAAACGGAAGGCGTAGCCGTCCATAGAGGAGTTGTTAAAGGGCGGCAGGTCGATGCAGGAAGCTAAATCTTCTGCTAGGACGCGGCCAAGGGCATGGGGAAGCAATACGACTTCGGTGTCTGACACTGGGCTAACTTGCTCGAGCAAAAGGGGAATAGCTTGATCTGGATGCATTAAGCTAGGTTGCGAACAAGGATCGGCTGTTACGGACATTAGGGTCTGCCTTATATGCAATGGGTCGTAATGACGCTGAATGAATTTCCACCTGATTATGACTGGCTATTATGCCACGGTGATCTGGGATGGCTATGATTTGCATGTGAGTTTCTGTGATAGGCCAGTCAGTTTTTTCTGCCACTTTGGGCGATAACCTCGCTAGAAGTCACACAATTTACTGCGCTAATTCGAGGGTTGAACGCGAGTCGATGAACAAATGAAAATCATTTTTATCAATGAATCATTAACTTAGCAAGAAATCCAAAGGTAAATTTTGTTGCTTTTGTCGACCCCCTTGATGACAATGTCCCCCATGATTCAGTTCGAATGCAAAAGAGGATTTACTATGCTGTCTGCAACTATGATCGAAAAGTTGAATGAACAAATTAATATGGAGTTCTTCTCCTCAAATTTATACCTGCAAATGAGTGCGTGGTGTGAAGATCAGGGATTTGAAGGCGCAGCTAAGTTTATGCGTGAGCACGCGGATGAAGAAATGGGCCATATGCGTCGTCTGTTCACGTATGTGAGCGAAACCGGTGGCTTACCTTTGTTAGGTGCGATTGCGGCGCCACAGTCACAGTTCGATTCTTTACTGGCGTTGTTTGAATTAACCTATGAGCATGAGCAGCTGATTACCCGTCAGATCAATGCCTTGGCCCATGCCGCATTTTCGAATCAAGATTACTCAACCTTTAACTTCTTACAATGGTATGTCGCTGAGCAGCACGAAGAAGAAAAGCTGTTTAAGTCGATTGTCGATAAGATACGTTTAGTGGGCGAAGATGGTAAGGCACTGTTCTTTATAGATAAAGATTTAGCTAAGCTAGCCTCTAAGGGGGGCGAAAGCATAATGAACGGTCAAGGCCAACCACAGGCTTAAACCCGTTTTATTTGCCACAAAAAAGCAGCCTAGGCTGCTTTTTTGCTCTTTATTGTTTTATTTTTTATAAGCTTAGATATTCACGCATTTATCTTGATAGCCATCATTCAACAGTGCTGTGTGCTTGATGCGTAGCAAGGGAGTGATTTCATTGAAGGGGAGCGGCTTGGAGATCAAATACCCTTGAGCGAAGTGACAACCTAAATCTCGTAGGAAGTGCCACTGTGCTTCGGTTTCTATGCCTTCAGCAACTAACTCCATTTCTAGGCTTTGCCCCATCATGACAATCGCTTTGACTAAGTTGGCGTTCGAGTTATTTTCGAGGGCATTTTCCACAAAGCTGCGGTCGATTTTAATCACTGAAATCGGGAATTTTTTCAGATAACTCAGGGAAGAATAACCCGTACCAAAGTCATCGATATAGATTTGCGAGCCTAAATGACGAATAGACTCGAGCGTGCTCAAGCAATGGCTGGCATCGCCCATCAGCATGCTTTCAGTGATCTCAATATGCACATTTCGTGGGTTGACGTGGTGGCGGTTGAAGCACTCCTGCAACACTTGGTCGAATCCCATACCGCGTGTATTGATACATTGGCGGCTGGAAACATTAATCGCGACATTGATATTTAAGCCACTTTTCTGCCATTGCCTCAGATCATGCATGGCTTGGTTGAGCACCCATTCGCCCATAGGCTCTATCAGCCCGGTTTCTTCGGCTAATGGGATAAATTGATCCGGCGGGATCAACCCAAGCTCGGGATCTTGCCAGCGGATAAGGGCTTCGACGCTGCAGACACTTCCGGTTTGCATATCCACGATAGGTTGATAATGCAGGGCAAATTCATTTTGTGCCACGGCACGGCGTAGGCGTTGTTCTAACTCCATCCGGGCGAACATGGCTTGATTCATACCCGCGGTGAAGTATTTAAAATTGTTCCGCCCTGCGTCTTTGGCTTGATACATGGCGGTTTCGGTATTGCGGGTGAGTGAGCCGGTATCTAACCCATCTTCGGGATAGACGCCAATACCAAAGCTGGCCGAAATCTGGATCTCGCGGTCATTTAAGTTAAATGGCATACCTAAGGTTTCAATGATTCGGGTTGCCATGTGTTCGATGGCGAGTTCGTTAGTCAGTCGTGGCAAGATAAGCACAAACTCGTCGCCACCGATACGTGCGATAAAATCGGTTTTCCCCGCAATGCCTTCTAAGCGCTTTGCGACATCTTTAAGTAATAAGTCTCCAGTGGCATGGCCTTGTACATCATTGATATATTTGAATTGATCCAAATCAATCAGCAAGATAGCCAGCTTGCGAGAGTCATGCTGTGCCACATGGATTTCGTGCTGCAGTCGTTCATTGAACAGCTTACGATTAGGCAGCCCAGTTAATCCATCGAAGTTGGCCTGATACCAAAGATCCTGCTCATATTGCTTACGCTTACTGATATCCATAAATAAACCAATATGTTGGATTATTTTACCTTGCTCATTTCGCACCACAGTAATCGCTAGATACTCGGGATACACTTGGCCATCTTTGCGTTTATTCCAAACTTCACCCTCCCATTTCCCTTCTTTTTGTAGTGACTCCCACATGGCGGTATAAAAGTGCTTAGGATGACGGCTAGAGCTGAGTAGGGAGGGGCTGCGGCCTTTCACTTCTTCCAATGAATAGCCCGTAATGTGGCAAAAAGCGGGGTTGACCAGTTCAATATGGTTGTCGGCATCTGTCACCATTATGCCTTCGGCAGAATAGTCAAACACAGCTGCAGCGCGGCTTAGGGCATGGTTTGCTTTTTGCCGTTCGCTAATCATACGGTTCATGGCACGGGCCATGCGAGCGAGTTCATCTGTGCCTGAGACTTGGATATTAATATTGAGCTGTGGATCTGCTGCCATTTGCTGCATGTCATTGGCAATCTTAGTGATCTTATCCATAAAATTGCGGATGATCTTTTGTCCAAGCCAAAGTGTGATGGTCGCGGTGAACAAAGCCGAGAACAAGTATAAGCCGAGTAAGATTAAGGTGTGGTTTTGTTGATATTCGCTCTGCTGCGCCATGTTCTTGGTGATATTTTGCGCTAGCAAATGTAGTTGATTGATACGCTGAGTGGTGAGATCCCACCACTCCTGGCTATCAATTGGATGTGGCGGCATTAATAGTTGGCTCATCGCTTGGCTTAATTTGTCCTCGCTGGCAGGGACTTGCGCGATGGCTTTGATCTCCGTCATCGGCAAACCTTGCTGCTTCAGTTGCTGCAACTTGACCATGCTGAACTGGTGTTGATCTATGCTGTCCTCAATGGTTTTCAGCGCTGCCTTAAATTCGGGTAGAGAACGAGTCTCATGATTGAGTTCATCCAAATTAAGCTGAATCGTCGCAAGTGCAGCATTAAATTTTTGCAGTGAAATATCATCGCCCTTAAGCAAATAGTCCTGAAAACTGCCCATTAAGCCACCGTAACCTAAGTAGGCATTAATATTTTGTGCCAGAGCGCTAATGCGAGTTTGTTGTTCAATTTGCTTGCTGATTTGCAGAATGCGTTGATTTTCTGGCGAATCTTGTAGGTTTTGCAGTAAGGACCTTCTATCGGAAATTGATGCATTACTCGCGTGCATCACGGCTCGCTCATATTCATACATAAAGGAGATTATGGTGCGGTAATCATTAATATTGAGTGACTTGCTGAGCAGTAATTGATTGATGGCACTTCGTTCTTTTACGGCCAACTCCTGCACCATAAGCAGGTTCAATAGATCGGTATAGGCACGGGACTGACTGATTTCATTGGTTTGTAACTGTAATAACTGGATGAGCTGTAAAAGCTGAGTGTGGAATTGATTATAGAGTTCCGTAAACTGACTCAGTGTTTCGTCTGTGTGGTTTTGGTGAACGTTAGCGAGTTTGTTGCCTGTGAGTTTGAGCGCATCCAACAATGCGTTCATTTTGTTTGCTTCAATACTTTTAGGGTCGAGCGCCTCCAGAAGATGCTCTAAAGGCTCACTGTTCAGTAATGCATCGAGTGCTTTTGACCTAGTCGCTTGTTGCTGTAATAGCACTTCATCGGTTGGTCGCTGATTTGTACTTAGACCATATTCGTTTTGCAACTGATAGAGTAGCTCAGTGATTTGTACCGTCGTTTGTACCGCAAGATGATTGTGCTTGGCTGAGTGTGATTCCTTTATCAAGTCATGCATGCGCGTCAGAATGAAAAAGCTCATCATTAATAATGGGACTAACGAAAACAGAATGAGCTTTTGCTTCAAACTGAGATGGTGTAGCGCTGACGGCATTAAAGATCACTCCACTCGTTCGCCTAGGCAGAAAAAGAAAATTCAACGTAATAACGTTGAATCCGAGTTACAAATAGGACTAGGCACAGGGTGAGGATATTTAACATAGGCAGCCAGCTACCGCGACCTTTAGTTTATGGATATCTAATCTAGGTCACGAAATTAAGCAAATTGTTATATATCATGCTAAGAGACTATTTTTATTAACCTATTTTGCACCTATCAAACAAGCATTTGCTTTGTCTGTGATGTGAAGCAGTATTTCATCATTCGAAAGAATGACTTGTTTAACTTTACCTTTTATCGTTTTTTTAGTGCATTAGGTGGAACGCGATTGTTAACGGTAAATCTACTTAAATAAAAAGGACGTTTGCCGCAGCGAAACGTCCTTCTATTTAAATCAATGCCCTAGATTCAGGCGATTGGCGCGTTATCTAGCCGACATTGGCCAGCAATGATTTGCGATAAACGACAATATCTTCAATCGTTAACACGGGTATATTGTGCTGAGTTCCGAAGGCAATAATTTCGGGCAAACGCGCCATAGTGCCATCGGTGTTAGTGACTTCACACAATACGCCAGCGGCTTTTAAACCTGCGAGTTGCATTAAATCAATAGTGCCTTCGGTGTGGCCGCGGCGAGTTAATACTCCACCCGGTTGGGCGCGAAGTGGATACACATGGCCAGGACGAGCGAGATCACTTGGCTTAGCGCCATCGGCAATCGCCGCTTTAATGGTGGTCACGCGATCGGCGGCAGAAACGCCAGTCGTCACACCGACTTTAGCTTCAATACTCACAGTAAACGCCGTGCCGTATTGGCTCGAGTTGTTTTCCACCATAGGGGGCAACTCGAGGGCTTTGACTTTTGCATCGGGTAAACACAGGCAAACAATACCGCTACATTCACGGATGAGCATGGCCATTTGAGCGTTAGTCAGCGTCTCGGCAGCGAAAATTAAATCGCCTTCGTTTTCTCTATCTTCGTCATCGACAACTAATACACCTTGGCCTTGACGCAGGGCATTAAGACCCGCTTCAACGCGTTCGATAGCAGTACCAAAAGGAGCAAGTAAAGACTGATTCATGGTTAATATCCTTAAAAAATACGACATTGGAATATCCAGAATCAGGGCGTGCAGAAATACAACGTAATCAAACCCAATGGCTCGATTTTGCTGTAGCAATATCACTTCACTTGGGGTGAAGTTATTGCAAAACATGAGGCTAACACTGAGATACATAAGCGCGTTGCACTTAAATACCACAAGGTTGTCTTACATTCTCTTCCATCCGGACTCAGCACTGTCGCCATTAAAGCAAACAGTCCATTACCGTCGGCTCTGGAATAGTCAGTTTTGCACTAGGCAAAATCTAAGGCACCAGATCTGCTGACCCCGAAAGTGATTTCGGGCGCTCGCGGGCTTTGGGTGTCGCTCAGCAAAATAATCACTTAGTCGTTACCCATTTACCGCCGGTGGGGAGTTTCACCCCGCCCTGAGAATTTGCTTTTGAGCCATTTGCGCTCAAAAACGCAGTTATGTTGCTCTTATTTACCGCGAATGGCAACTTCTCGCGTTCAATGTTTGCGCTAGTGCACACCTGACCACTATCATACTGAACACATAAGCTAATTGACTTGCCGTCGCATTCTTCGACGGTCGTTATGGACGTCACAAGGACGTATAAATGCGCTCTCTGCTACTCACTTTAGGTATTGTTATGCTGTTATCCGCTTGTTCGACCTCCAAAGGGCAAGTACCTGCCCCGGTTGCTGAAAAAATTCCCCATGTGATGACTTTGCATGGCGTAACCCGTACCGATGATTACTATTGGCTGCGTGATGATGAGCGCAAAGATCCTAAAGTGTTGGCCTATCTCAACGCTGAGAATCGTTATACCGCGGCTTATTTCAAACCATTAAAGCCATTGCAAGATGGTCTTTATAAGGAGTTAACTGAGCGCTTAGTCGCCGATGAGTCGAGCGTGCCGTACCAATGGCATCAGCACAGCTACTATCACAGATACCAAGAGGGCAGCGAATATCCGCTGATCAGCCGTAAGGGCGCCGATGGTGTTGAGCAAGTGATGCTCGACGTTAACGAGCGAGCTAAGGGCCATGAGTTTTATGGTTTAGGCGGCGCGAGTGTGAGCCCAGATGAAACCATGTTGGCCTTTGGCGAAGACGTCCTCAGCCGCCGTGTATATCACATCTATTTTAAAGACTTGGCTTCGGGCGACATGATCACCGACGTGCTTGAAAATACCGAAGGTCGCGTAGTGTGGGCGAACGACAACAAGCATGTGTTCTATATCGCCAAAGATCTAAAAACCTTGCTGGGCTATCAAGTGTATCGCCACGAGCTGGGCACTAAGCAATCGAGCGATGTCTTAGTGTATGAAGAACAGGACGATTCATTTTATATCTCACTCGGCAAAACCTTAGATGAGTCGCAAATTGTGTTGTTCCAAGAAAGCACCACGACGAGTGAAGTGTCTATTCTCGATGCCAGCGAGCCTTTAGGTTTATTCAAGCCAGTATTAGCGCGGGAAGAAGGCCACGAATACAGTGTGTCTAAGCTGGGTGATACTTATTACATTCTCACCAACTGGCAGGCGACTAACTTCCGTTTGATGAAAGTTGCCATCAAAGATGCGGCGGATAAATCGAAGTGGCAAGAAATGGTTGCGCATAATCCCAATGCCCGTATCGAAGATGAGTTAGTGCTCAAGGATTATCTGATTATTCAGACCCGTGAAAACGGCCTGACGCGGATTAAAGTGATGCCGCTCAATGGTCAAAAGCCCTTCGAGTTGAGCTTTGATGAGCCTGCTTATGTGATGGGTTTAGAGATTAATTCCCAGCAAGACAGCAATAAGTTACGCATTTTCTACTCCAGCCTAACGACGCCAGAAGCCGTATACGAATATTCGCTGGTGAATCCCGATAGACGTGATTTATTAAAACAAGATCAAGTCTTAGGCGGCTTCGATGCCAGCCAGTATCGTGCAGAACGGATATTTGTGACGGCCCGCGACGGTGCGAAAGTGCCCGTCTCTTTGGTATATCGCAAAGATAAATTCAAGAAAGATGGCACTAATCCTCTGTATCAATACGGTTATGGATCTTACGGTTACACAGTAGAACCCGATTTTTCTTCATCCGTTATCAGTCTACTTGACCGCGGTTTTGTGTATGCCATCGCCCATGTGCGCGGCTCAGAAATG
This sequence comes from Shewanella sp. SW32, assembly GCF_025653365.1. Classification (NCBI taxonomy): domain Bacteria; kingdom Pseudomonadati; phylum Pseudomonadota; class Gammaproteobacteria; order Alteromonadales; family Shewanellaceae; genus Shewanella; species Shewanella sp. SW32. The sequence goes on from NZ_JAKKSJ010000005.1 coordinate 118,522, forward strand.
CTAGGTCGCCCTTGGTATGACAATGGTAAGTTGTTGAATAAGCAGAATACCTTCAATGATTTTATTGACGTAACAACGGCATTAACGGCGCAAGGTTATGGCGACAAAAACAAGGTTGTTGCCTCTGGCGGCAGCGCGGGTGGTTTGCTAATGGGCGCGATTGCTAACCAAGCGCCGGATAAGTATTTCGCCCTTGCAGCCCATGTACCCTTTGTTGATGTGGTGACGACTATGCTGGACGAGTCGATTCCGTTGACGACCAATGAGTACGACGAGTGGGGTAATCCTAACGAGAAAACTTACTTTGATTACATGCTGAGTTACTCGCCCTACGACAATGTCACTGAGCAAGAATACCCACACATGTTAGTGACGACGGGTTTGCATGACTCGCAAGTGCAGTATTTTGAACCTGCTAAGTGGGTCGCTAAACTGCGCGATGTACAGAATAAGTGGTACAAGATGGATGATAAGGTGTTGTTATTCAATGTGGATATGGAAGCTGGCCACGGCGGTAAGAGTGGTCGTTATCGCCAGTACCAAGACACTGCCCAAGAATATGCCTTCTTCTTGAGTCTATTAGGTATGGCGAAGTAGGTCATTCGCAAGTGACTGGATCAGCCGTCAACCTAGGCAATACTGACAGAGGCGCTTTACAGCAACATGAGTCACTGGTGGCAGACACACTTGTCCCAGTGACTAGCGCTGTCGCAACCAAAAATGTTGTTACAGAAGCTTCGCTGAATCCCGTACCATTAAATCCTGCACCACCGAAGCCTACACCCATAAAATCAGCACCCCTCTGGTACTTGTATCTAGTCCGCTGCGCCAACGGGCATTTATACACAGGCGTCACCACCGACGTAGCGCGACGCTTTAGCGAGCATCAATCGGGTGGAATCAAATCCGCTAAGTATCTGCGCGGTAAAGGGCCATTAACGCTGATGTATCAAGAGCAGGTTGGCAGTCAGGGTGATGCACTACGCCGTGAGATTGCAGTTAAAAAGCTAAGCCGCAGTCAAAAGCTGGCATTGATTGAGTCTGTCTAACATAGTGCGATATGAAAGAGCAAAATCCTATTAAGTCATTGGTATTTGTATACAATGATTAAGCACTGGAATGGCAGTGCTTAATAGCTTAACGATTAATTTCCATAATAAATCAAGTGGTTAAGATTTTATCGCCACCAAAGACTGGTCTGCATTGGGGTTAGAGAAGTAAGAATTGAAAGTTAAAAAATGCCACTGGCCGGTTTATTGCCGGATTTATTATTGGGGTGAGTCAATTTTTCTTCTGTTGAGTGATAAGTTTGTCTGCTATTGGTATTCTGAACTCCATTCAACAGATTAAGAATGCCACTTACACAGATCTTTTCACGCTCTCGAACTACATGTCCGGTCTTTTTCTATGCTTAATTTACAATCCCTGGTAGGGCTTCTCTTAAAAGTTCCAACTCCTTTTTGTTTGCTTTAATCCAAAGTTTTTTCAAGTTTGGTATCGAAGCCAAGATTTCTACTGTCTCTTTAGTCTTGATTACATTTGTTTCAACAAGATATAACGCAAAAATATTTTTATTTCCACGCAACTCATCAATACTGGACAACTGTGGGTTTCCACTGAGGTCTAAAATTTTTACGCTGTCAAGCGTTGAAATGATAGAACCAAAATCTAACTTTTGACATTTATTTAAAGATAAGTAGCTTAAATTCTGGGTGTTTCCGGTAATTTCAGAGAGTTTGCTTGCATGGGACACACTTAATGATTCAACTGAGTCTGAGCATAAATTAATTGACTCTAATGAACGAACAATGGAGCAGTTTAATGAAATTGCGACATCAACTTTTAGATTAATAACTTTGGAGTTGAATATATTTACATGCTTAATCCCGTCAACCAATTCAGATGATTCATTTTGCTCAACATAACCTTTCCGAATGAATGCCATTATGGCTTTCCAATCATCTCGCTGCCACTCAGTGTTATATACATAATCCAATATTGGTAATATAGAATCGAAGGTAGGTAATGAATTTTCCCACCTCTGCCATTCTGAAACATTTTCTGGTGCTAACTTTATATATTTCTTAAAAGATGAAATGTCCATATTATCACTTAATTAAAATTGGGTTGTCGAATTCAGAACGTTGATCTCTTCCGGTATATTTTTGCATTTCTTTTGAGAAGCGGCTCTAAATTCTGATGATTTATTCTGTCACGCTATCCCTTTACTCACTCTTATTTGAGCTGACTAAAGCTTTAAAGCGAAGGTCACTCTTGCTCAGAGGGGTAAGTGCCTCGGCTTTGGTGAGATATTGCATAGTGATGTGGATAGCGTCTTGATGGTGACTAAATTCCCTAAAAATACGCTTTGCAATCAGCAGATTTAATTGATGTGCGGCTAATGAGGCATGCTCATGCTTTATCTGTAAAATAGCCTCTTCTAGGGAGATAGGGGGAATTTCTCCCAAGGTTATAAGAAAGGCTTTTGCAACAGTTCTGGCGTGTGAGAAATAGTCTGAGTGCGCATCTAAGGCGTAAATATGCTTGAAAATGTGTTTGGCTAGGGCTTTATTGTCGTTGCGATAAAAAGATTCGCCATCAAAACAAATATCCCCTAGTCCTTCCATTATCTGCCTAGGGTTATCCGATAGAGAAAGCGCTTCAATTTCTTTTTGGTATTCCGAAAACTGATCCATATTCTCGACCTTACTGGCACTACAGTGTGACTTTTCGACTATTGAAGTGGGAAGGCCGACAATCTTAGCAAATCCACAAGGTTAAAGCGTAACGATCTGAATAAAATCAACGTCATTTCTGCAAACTCAAGCTTTATTCCGGTATAAAAAAATGCCACTACAAGGGGTTAGTGGCATAAATGCATAAGTCGGGCATACGCTTAAAAGGGTGGGTAGAAGACTGACATCTTGGCTGGGAACCGTTGCAACATCAGCCTCTACGCCGGGAAGTGGGTAAAACCTTTGGGAGTAGAGTGGTAAAACGGCGCGTTATTGCATGCTTACTGGGCCGTCGATTTTGTTAAATGTCACATCGCCAGAACCTGCCGCAAGAATCGTTAATCCCTTAGTGTTAAAGACATTAATGTTGCCTGAGCCGTCTGTGATGGTCACAGCACTTTGCACATTGGCGACCTCTATGTTGCCCGAGCCGTCATCAATTGCGGTATTGCCGCGAATATCGGTCAGCTTGATGGCACCAGCGCCATCTTCAATGGTTAGGCTGCCGTTGATTTGGCTGATTTCAATATCACCTGAGCCATCCTCTATGTTGATATTGTTACCACCGTTGATAGTGAGTTCACCCGAACCGTCTTTGACGTTCATGTCTGACGTCATCTTGCTGATCAAAATAGCCCCTGAGCTGTCATCAATATCCAGTGTAAAGTTCGCAGGGACTTGCAGTTTTAGGTCTATATAGGGCGAGTCATTATTAGAATCTGTTTGCTCAAAGTTGGCCTTGAGCTTGGCTTTATTGGCTTTTTTCTCAAGGGTGAGAATGACTTTGCTGTCATCGTTGCCGTCCTTATTGCTATAGATGTCGGCGACGAGTTTAATTTGGCTGAGGCCTTCGACACCGATAATTTCCAAACTGCCTGCGCCTGTTTCTGCAATCAGGCCTTGTAAATCTTGGCTATCGAGTATGAGTTCGCGTTGTTGGTGGTCTAAGTCTGGCATGCCTGCTGCGTTCACATTAAGAATGCAGCCAGTGAGCGATACCCCAGCAGTAAAAAACACTATAAAAGCGAGGGTGAATATAAATGGGCGTAGTGACATGTTAGCTTCCTTGTTTATCTGGCACTCGATTTTTTGGGTGAGTGCTGAGTAGCCTTGCGATGTGTAAGATACTGCACAGCTTATGCCAATTTTAAGTTTCATTTATAATCAATTGGTTAAGCTAAAAAGTGTCCGAGGTTCACTATGCGGACATGTCCGCTACATGGGTGATTTACTCATAGATTAGTGAAATTGCTCATTTATTAAGTTAGTTTAAGCTCCGTAAGTCACGCGGAATCAAAAATACAAAAAATATAAGAAGGGATGCTGATGGATTATTTAACAACAAACAAAACGGCTTGGGATGCGCGCACTCGGGTACATTTAACTTCTGATTTTTATGATGTTGCGGGCTTTCTTAGTGGTAAGACTTCGCTGCGGGAAATTGAGCTAGGTGAACTCGAGGTTGCAGGTAAAAGTTTGCTGCATCTGCAATGTCATTTCGGCTTAGACACCTTGTCGTGGGCGCGAATGGGATCCAGAGTCACAGGCGTCGATTTGTCAGAGGTGGCGATTGTTGAAGCGCAAAAACTGGCAGAACGGACACAGTTGTCCGCCGAGTTTATCTGTAGCGATGTTTACAGTGTGGCGAGCAAGGTTGAGCCTCACGATATTGTGTTTACGTCCTATGGTGCCATTGTTTGGCTGCCGGATTTAACCCTATGGGCGCAAACGGTTGCCGACTGTTTAACACCCGGCGGACAGTTTTACATGGCCGAGTTCCATCCTGCGCAGCAGTTGTTCGATGGCTATAGCTATTTTAATCGGGGTGAGCCAGACATAGAGCTGGAAGGCACATATACCGAAAATACCGGTGATGATCAGCAAACCTTAATGTGCTGGTCGCACAGTTTATCTGAAGTGATCAATGCGTTATTGCAGGCGGGCTTAGTGTTGGAGTTTTTCCACGAATTTGATTTCAGCCCCTATAACTGCTTTGAAGGGCTCGAAGCGCAAGAAGATGGTCGTTATGTGTTAACACACCAAGGGCAGAAGGTGCCCTTGGTGTATAGCATCAGTGCGCGTAAGCCTGCGTAATCACAACCTTTTGTAATCGCGATGATCAACGACTACGGTAAACCGGATACTTAAGGTATTGGTTATCGTAGTAAGGGCTACGTTCATAGAACCAGCGTAGGCGTGCCTCAGGATCGGCGGCAAACTCTGCATTGGTCAGTGCTTTGTCGAACTCAGCTTGTAGCTTAGGATCATCTTTTAGCATCTTGGCCGCCAGTGGCTCTACCGCATAATCTTCAATGTATTCAGTATGAGTGAAGATAGGATTGAAGAACCCCCATTGCAGTAAAGAATCTGGTGATTGCGGCTCAAGCAGTAAAATCGTCAGATCGCCTAGCGGTTGATCTGTACTGATTTTAATGGTGCCAGCGGGCAGAGTGGTGCTGATTTTGGTTAACTCTGACTCGGCTTTGACCGTTTGGCGGCCCTCAAAATCCTTAGTGTTAAACACGGGATTGCTGAGGGTATATTGCTGCAATTTTAACTCGGTTGGCTTTTTGAGCGTGGTCATGCGAATGCCATGCACGTTAAGACGATCAATCACTTGAGTCCATTGAGCGGGAATATAGTAAGCACTCGGACGAGTGACCTTAATGTCGGGCACAGTTTCAGCCATCACAGGCAAGTTAGGGTAAAGCTTAGGTTCACCTGTCCAGCGCACAACTTCAGCACCACTGATGGGGCTCTTTTCAAGTTGATAATCTATGCCTTTAAAATCCCAGCCTTTTTCTAATGGTGCTAATTTCCAAGTAAGGGTGATTAGCGGTGAGGCGCGGTATTTATCTTCTTGAATCGCACTCTTAAGTTTTGTCGCCTGTTCACCCACGGTTTTGAGGGTTTGCGCTAACATCACATAAGTGCCGAGCACCCTTTGCTTAAAGGGCTTTAGGCTGTGGTTTTCAACCAGAATGGTGGGCAAATGGCGAGCATCGCCATAACCGTTAGAGAAGCGCGGGCTTGGATTCCACAGCGACATACCCTTGTTAATATCGGCGTTATCCACGGCAAAAATCAGTGCGCCGGGAATATGGCCTTGTTCCGTTAATGCGGCTTCAACCGCAGGTCTGTAGCTGTTTTCGAGCCAGCGGTAGCTCGCAGGGCTTAAGCCTTGGGCAAGGTTATAACCAAAGGTAACATCGTATTGATAGTCGATGCCGTCGGTAACATGGACATCGATATACAGATCCGGTTGCCATACGTTGATTGCGCGCAGCATGTGCTGCATTTCTAAGCTGTCGGCCTTAGCATAATCGCGGTTAAGGTTGAGATTATTAGCCGTAGTGCGCCAGCCCATATTCACAGGGCCACGTTGATTTACACGATTAAATTCGCCGCTGCGCTCATGGGCATCAACACTAAAAATAGGCACAAACAAGAGGTTAGCTTTATCGAGCAGGGCACTTTTATCGCCTTGGATAATGTCACGTAGTAGCATCATGCCGGCATCCTTACCGTCGATTTCTCCTGCATGAATTCCCGCCTGCACTAGCACTGTCGGCTTAGTGTTTTGTTTGAGGCGTGCCGATTCATTAATGCCTTCGCTGCTGGCGATATACATCCAAATATCGCGCCCTTGTGGGCTCTTACCTAAGCTAACCTTTTGTAATTTATCTGTCTCGCCCGCGAGTTTGTCGAGCCAAGCGATAGTGGCATCGTAGCTTGGACTTTCAATACCGCCACTTTGCTCAAAGGGAGTCGCCCACTCGCTATCAACACTTAACATGAGCGATTCGCTGGCGCCAGACCAAGTGATGTTTGGCGGTAAAATCGCATCGTTGACAAAGGTGTTGGCTCGTTCAGGAATGGGCGCTGGTTGTGCTTCTGGCGCCGTAACTGTGGTATCGGCCAGTACATTAGTCGCAGTTTCAGTCGCTTGGCTATTCGCTGCTGGACTTGCATCCTGTGACGTTGTGATTACTGGGGAGCCAACTGCCAATGTTTCGGTGGTAGAGGCTTGCGCCATAGTGGCTGCCGGAGTTGTTTGGGTTGTGGTTTTCGCATCATTGGCAAAAGCATTACCAAGGTACAGATTGCCCGTAGAGAGACAGGCAATGGCGATAACGGAGAAAGAAAACAAGCGCATGAAAAGAGTCCATCTATCGAATTTTTATTAGGACGGTATCTTTTCATTAAACGCCCCGTTAACGCAAGGGCGGCTAAGGGTTATCCGGCATTTCTGACATGGATTTAAGCACTAAGCGGAATGGTAAAATCGACTAAGCCGTTTTGCTGGGCGTTATCTGAGAAGCTGGCCGCTTGTGATAGGCAATGTCGATAATGGCAATGTCTTTATAAAGTGCTTCGACGGCAATCGCGAGCTGATAAATCAGCCAGCTATAACCTGTGAGTGCAAATCCCTGCGGCACTTGGTCGTTTACGGTTGTCACTGGGTCTGCGGTTGATGCTTGAGTGGCTGCAACTAGGGCAAGCTGGAGTCTGTGTTGTAATTCTTGATCTAAACATTCTGGCAGTGTCGGCAATTGTTGGGCTTTACCCGCTACAAATTCTGCAAGTTGTTGCAAATAGAAGGCAAGCTCAGAGGCAACCGCATTAATCTGCAGATAGGCGTCTTTGTCTTCTTCCTGCCAGCGGGTTAAGGGTAAGAGTTCGAGTAAGGTGATTAAGCGCACTTGTTTATTGGCTAACTGCGACAGTAGCACTTTGTGTTTTTTGAGGGTTTGACTTTCCCATTCCAAGGAGAAAAACAGTTTCTTTTGAGTGAGTACGGCTTTCATCGCAGCCTCTAGTCTAGCGCGAAAATCGAGCTCATGATTGGCGGGTGCCTTAAGGTGCTCGGCTAATACTTCGGCCATATTGTCGATGGCATGGGTGAGTTGGGAGCGCCAATCTTGTTTAGCTTTAATCGGAAAAATGAACAGTGAGACCAAAATAGCAATCACGCAGCCGGAGAGGATGTTGGCCGTGCGCCATAGTGCCTCAGAGGTGTCATGGTTGGCGTCGCCGACGACGATTATGATGGTAAATCCGGCCACTAAATAGGCATAGCTGTAACGTCCGGCCGAGATAAAACAAATCAAGCTAACGGCTAAGATCAGCAGGCTCATAATTAGCCAATAACTGTCCACAGTGGCAACTAACATCACCCCATAAGCTGAGCCTAAACAAGTGCCTATAGCCCTTTGTAGCGACTTTTCAATCGCGCCGCCTACCTGAGGTAAGCTCATCATAATGATCACTATCGTGACCATACTCCAAATAAAATGCGGTGGCGCCCAAATGGCATTAATAGTGACAGCAACGAGTAAGGCTAGCCCGAGCTTTAGGGCGTGGATTGAGCGGAAATGGCGATAGATAAAGTCGGCAAAGGGTGTGGCTGGGGCAAATACAGACATAGGGCAAAATTCCTTTGAGCTAACTTAGCGATGTTAATCTAGTGGCAGTATCGCAGAAAAACCATGTCACTTGCGGCCATAGCGCCATAAAGAAATGTAAATTGCGAAATCTAGCAAATTGAGCTTAGTGGATGGCGCGGGAGAGATCACATTAACACTCAGATTAAATAGGCTTAACTGATGCGTGTAGAGGCAGGCCATTATATCGTGCTGCAGATAAAAAAGGCTTGAATAAGCGTTGCCTATTCAAGCCTATATTCAAAGTGTTTGAGTTAGCTTAAGCTGCGCTCACTATCCGCTTTAACGTCAACTTCTGTGTATTTATCCATGATCAAGGCACAAGCAGCATCGCCAGTGATATTGAGTGCGGTACGGATCATGTCAAAAACCCTGTCTAACGCAAACAGCAAAGGTAAACCATCGATAGGAATTCCTGCAGCTAACAGCACTGCCACCACTAAGAAGGATGGGCCCGGCACACCAGCTTGACCAATTGCACCTAAGGTTGAGGTGAAAATGATGGCCGCATAGGCTGTCATCGACAGATCAACGTTATACATTTGGGCGAAGAACATGGCCACTAAACCATAATAAATCGCGTTGCCGCTCATATTAATGGTGGCGCCTAACGGCAATACAAAAGCCGTGGTTGCCTTAGAGACTTTAAGATCTTCCTCACAGGTTTCCATATTCACTGGCAGAGTCGCCATTGAAGAGGCGGTCGATAATGCCATCACCTGTGGTTTCTTCATTGCCGAAATAAACTGGCGCGCCGACACTCTTGAGAAGAGTTGTACCACTAATGGGAAGAAGATAAAGCCGTAGATCAGAATCGCAGCCACAAATACGGCGAATAACTTAAACACGACTTCTAGTGCATCGAAACCGAAGGTACCGACAGAATCGGCCATCAAACCAAATACACCGATAGGGGCAATGATCATCACGCAGTTGATCATCCACACAAAGGCATCAACGACTGTGTTGAGTGCGGCCAAAATAGGTTTAGCACCATCGCCTTTAACTTTAGTCAGTGCGATGCCGAAGAAGATACTAAAGACTAAGATTTGCAATATGTTACCGCCGTTCAGTGACTCGAACACATTGGTTGGGATCATGCCGATAAAGGTATCCATTACCCCGGGCAATGCGCCATGTTCCTTGGTTACTTCCATCAAGTCTGTGCTGCTGTGGGCGGTAAAATCAACGCCTGCACCCGGTTGGAACAGATTACCCATCAAGAGTGCAAGCACAACGGCAAAGCCCGACGTGACAATAAAAAAGCCGAAAGTGCCAATACCAATTTTACCCGCCGATGGGCTATCACCTAAGCTCGCCGCGCCGCTGATGATAGAAACCAATACCAGTGGTATCACTAGCATTTTGATTAAATGGATGAAAATGGTTCCGAGTGGTGCAAACACACTTGCACTCTCGCCCATGATAAAACCCACCAGTGCGCCGATAATCATGGCAATAACCACTTGCACACCAATGTTACCTAATAAACTCTTGCTCTTCATTCTTGCGAAACTCCCCAGTTGCCGCAGCATTTTGTGTCATGCACAGACGATTTGAACCTAGACGACTCAAGCTTTAATGATTAAGGCTTACTCTAGGCTAAAGGTTCACTCTATGTTAAAGGCAAATGCCCGACATTTTTGACCGAGTAAAGTACCACAATTGCATAGTAGGGGATTGTGAAACATCACTAACCTTGGTTTCAAAATAACCAAAGTCTAAATCACGTTAACGTTAAATGAGGAATGCTTAAATTTATGCGCTTAAAAATGAATAAAGCTTATTTAATTATGGAATTTTAACTGCCGAATTGATGAATTGTGATTTTTACTTTGATGGGCGCAGATATCCTCTTGTATTCTTGGGGTGGCTTGAGTCGTTAGTTACCCATCTTTTACTTGTATGAATCATGAGAGTGGTTAATAGCTAAAAAACCTCCATGACCATTCAACTCTGTGACTCACTCAGTTTTCCCTATGACAACTCCATTTCGAGGACATTATGAACATCACCTCATTTTTCGGCCCGCCCGAATCGTTACAATGCTGGATAAGAAAGTGCGTCGAACAACCTGGATTAAGTTATTGGCTGGTTTATCAAGATCTTGATGAAGGTGAATCCCTGCAACTGACCACTCCATTATTCCCGATAGTGAATGATATGAGAGACCTATCGGATGACGAAATCGATGCCTTTGAGGATAGCTTAGGCCGGAGTGACTATTGTTATCTGCTAAACACGGATCAGATTGAGGATGTGATCGATAACCTGATGCAGCAAAAAGCCCTGCCAAGTGAACAGGAACTGCTTGAAGCTATTATCTTTTACTATGAGCGAGATGCGTTTATAGATATTTAAGTGTTTATTTTTATTTTGTTGTTTCTATATAAAATAAAATTACGTGTTGTTAGCGGTAAAATACCGACGGTTAACGTCGGCATTTGCGTTTAAGGCGAGGTAATAAGTTGTGCACTATTTAGTGGTTATTGAGGTATTGAGCGCCTGTTTATTATGAATTCAATTTCGCAAGCACTCTGAATACCTCTTGAACGCCCTAAGGCATTGCGGGGAAGGAGAGCGAGCTGCCAATCCCTAGAGGCAAGCCTAAGGCCCAATATGCCAGTAAGAAACCGCTCCAAAGTAAAAGAAAACTGATTGAAAACGGTAACATCAGTGCCACTAAGGTGCCGATGCCTGATTCCTTAACGTATTTTTGGCAAAACACCACAATTAACGGAAAGTAAGGCATCAGTGGGGTGATGATATTAGTGGATGAGTCGCCCACTCGGTAAGCGGCTTGAGTCAAATCCGGTGACACACCTAGTTCCATTAACATGGGCACCATAATGGCACCAATCAATGCCCATTTGGCTGAAGCGGAACCCACTAATAGATTGACGAATGCAGTGAGAAAAACAATCCCCACCAGAGTCACACCCATAGGAAGGGCCAATTCCTTTAACGCCAACGCGCCTTTAATTGCCATTAATGCGCCTAAATTGGATTGACCAAATGCATAAATAAACTGGGCACAGAAAAAAGCCATGACGATGTAATAACCCATGCCACTCATGGATTTGCTCATGCCTTGAATAATGGCTCTGTGGTTGTTTGCCGTGCCAGCGACGTAACCATAGACTATGCCGGGCACGAGGAAGAACACAAAAATAATCGCCACAATAGAGCGCATTAATGGCGCTGAAGCACTGGTTAAGGCGCCGTCAGTAGCACGCCAAGCAGAATGTTCACCATAGGCGGTTAATACTAATCCTAATGCACATAACAACATGGCGGCCATGGCGAATTTGAGTCCGCGGCGCTCATGGGGTTGCAGTTCATCTAGGGTTGGGAGCGTGCTGGGATCGCCATTCACCGCAGTGTTTTTTAGGCGCGGCTCGATAACTTTATCCGTTAAGAACCAGCCAACTAAGATAATTAAAATGGCAGAAGCCGAAGTAAAAAAGATGTTATTTAGTGGGTTAATCGTTAATGTGGCGGCCGCGGGGTCGGCTGATAATCTTGCCGCTGCCTGAGTTAAGCCCGCTAGCATAGGATCAAGGCTGGATGGCACGCCAACGGTCGCAGAAAAACCACCGGATACGCCAGCGAAAGCGGCGGCAATACCGGCTAAGGGATGACGACCCGCGGCATAGAAGATCACCGCGCCGAGTGGGATAACGAGTACATAACCCGCATCAACCGCGACATGGCTTAGAATACCCACGGCTATCAATACCGGAGTGAGTAACATCTTGGGGGTAACAGATAAAATCGAGCGCAGGCCAGCATTAATAAAGCCAGTATGTTCAGCAACGCCTAGACCCAACATAGCAACCAGCACGACACCGAGCGGCGGGAAAGTCACAAAGGTGGAGACTATGTTCGAGGTAAATGTAGTCAGTGCGCCGCCTTCGAGCATATTGACGACTTGAATCGGGTTGCCAGTACGAGGGTCGATTTCATCAAAACTGACACCCGATAATCCCCAAGAGATCAACCAGACTAAGCCCAGAAACATCGCAAATAATACCGCTGGATCAGGCAGTTTATTGCCGACGACTTCGACGCCATTGAGAAATCGCTGGAATCTAGTGACAGGTTTATGATTTTCCATTTGGGTGCCGCTTCCTAAAAAATGATGATTGTTATCTGTGATTATAAAAACGCAGCATTAATTTAAGCTTGGTTTAACTAATCGATAAGAAATAAAACACATAAAAATCTATCGCAGTGACTTTAGTGCGGGTGGATTTAATCATCACTAAATCAATTTAGCCGCAAATAAAAAGCGCGGGTTCATGACTGAACCCGCGCTTTTTTATGAAACGATATTTTTGACTCAATAATCGTACCGAACAGAGCCGCTACGCGCTTATGCCTTTGGGCCAGCGTTACGGATAGCGTCTGACACTTGATACTTAGCGAAGTTTTTAGTGAAAGCTTCGGCCAGCTTCTGGGCGTATTCGGCATATAGCGCTTTATCGCCCCAAGTGTTGATTGGGTTGAGTAAATTGCTGTCTACGCCTGTGACTGCCACAGGAACGGCGAGGTTCAAGGTGTCTAAGTGGACAGTTTCCACATCTTTCAATTCACCGCTGACAATCGCATCGACGATGGCGCGGGTGGTTGGGATGTCAAAACGTTTACCTACACCGTGTGGACCGCCAGTCCAGCCTGTGTTGACTAAGTACACTTGGCTACCGAATGACTCAATGCGCTTCATCAACAGTTCTGCGTACACGCCAGCAGGGCGAGGGAAGAAAGGTGCGCCGAAGCACGTTGAGAAGGTGGATTGAATCGCCGAGGTTGAGCCGATTTCAGTCGAGCCCACTTTGGCGGTATAGCCAGATAAAAAGTGGTATGCCGCTTGTTCTTTGGTCAGGATAGAAACCGGTGGTAATACGCCAGATACGTCGCAGGTTAAGAATACAACCGCATGTGGCTCAGCGCCGCAGTTGTCTTCTTTACGTTGGGCGATGTGCTCCAGCGGATAGGCTGCGCGAGTATTTTCCGTTAGGCTGCTGTCTTTGTAGTTAGGTACGCGGTGTTCGTCCATAACGACGTTTTCAAGTACAGTGCCGAAACGAATCGCATCCCAAATCACGGGCTCATTCTTCTGGCTTAAATCGATACATTTGGCGTAGCAACCGCCTTCAATATTGAATACGCCGCCAGGTGCCCAGCCGTGTTCATCGTCACCAATCAGGAAGCGTTTTGGATCGGCAGAAAGTGTGGTTTTACCTGTGCCAGATAAACCGAAAAACAGCGTAGTGTCGCCATCTTTACCTACGTTGGCCGAACAGTGCATAGGTAGCACGCCTTGGGCTGGCAGTAGGAAGTTCTGCACTGAGAACATAGACTTTTTCATTTCGCCGGCGTATTTAAGGCCAGCGAGCAGCACTTTACGTTCGGCGAAGTTTAAAATCACGGTCGCATCTGAGTTAGTGCCATCACGTTCTGGTACGCAAACAAAGTCAGGGGCATTGATGATCTGCCACACTGGTTTGTCTTTACGATTAAATTCTTCAGGAATGATAAATAGATTGCGGGCGAACAGTTGGTGCCAAGCGTATTGCGTGGTGACTCGTACTGGTTGGTAATGTTCAGTGTCGGCACCGACTTCGAGATCAGATACAAACAGTTCTTTATCGGCTAGGTAAGCTTCAACCCGTGCCCATAAACCTTCAAAAGCACCTGGATCGAAAGCCTGATTGACTGGGCCCCATTCGATATCAGCTTCTGAACTGGGTTCTCTTACAATGAAACGATCGCCAGGTGAGCGACCGCTGCGAGCGCCTGTTTTAGCAACTAATGCGCCATTGGCTGTCAATTCACCTTCGCCGCGTAGCAGGGCAAATTCGACAAGTTGTGCTGTTGAGGGGTTAAAGTGAACGCGGTTTAATCCATCCGCCATAGTGAGGTCTCCATTTGATTTGTAAGGTTATTTTAATATCGATCGTCTGCCGATTTAATTTTATTTATCGCCTGAGTCGTGCTAGGTGACAAAGTGAGGCGATTGTAGCCTAAGCCGAGTGCAATGTGTGAGGGGATTATAGGTATGAATAAAAAATGGGCACCAAATAGGGCGCCCATTTTTTAGCGGGAGTCGTTTTACTGCTGGGTTGTTGATGTCTGACCGTTAGCAAATAAGGTTGCTACGTCTATGGCATCAAAGGTGTATTTAGCGTGGCAATATTCGCAACCCATTTCTATCTTGCCATCTTCGGCGAGTATGGCTTCGATTTCTGCTTGATCTAAGGTCTTGATCGCGCCGGCACTGCGTTCATGGGAACAAGTGCATTTAAAGCTCACATCGATAGGATCAAATAAGCGTACTTCTTCCTGATGATAGAGACGATGTAACACGCTTTCTGCATCAAGAGTAAATAGCTCTTCGGCCTTGATGGTCGACGTCAGTTGGCTCAAGTGTTCGAAGTCGGCGTTGTGATCTTGCTGGCTTGGCAGAATTTGTAGGAACATGCCCGCCGCTTGTTTGCCGTCGGCAAATAACCAAATTCCCGTAGGTAACTGCTCAGATTGATTGAAGTATTCTTCAACACAGGCCGCAAGCGTTGGCTTGTCTAGTGCAACGACACCTTGGTAGCGTTCACCTTCGTCGGGTGTTAAGGTGATGACCATATAGCCTTGGCCGAAGAGTTCTGTGAGGCTAGCATCATCGGCGAGTTCAGCATTCCAGCGAGCCACACCGCGTAACTCTTGTAAATTGTTACCGTTGATCACTGCTAAAGAAACAGGGCCGTTGCCTTGTAACTGTACGCTGATATCACCGCTAAATTTCAATGTAGCGGTTAATAGTGAGGTTGCTGCCATTAATTCACCCAGTAGCACTTGCAGTACGGCTGGGTATTCTTGGGCGCTGATCACTTGTTGATAGCTGTCTTGTAACTGCACCAGTTCACCGCGCACATCGGCATTATCGAACAAGTAGCGGTGTAAAGTATCTTGGTTCATCGTGTATCTCACTGTTAAAGGTCTTTAAAGCGCATGAGCTGGCGTCGTTGCTTTTTATCTGGTTTCTGATCGGGTATCGGGTTATTGAGCATGTGGAGGCGTCGTTGCTCAGCATTAATGGCCCGTTTAGCCAGACTTGTCGCGGTTTCTTCGTACAATTCTTGTGCAATCGCACCACTTTGGCGTAATTGCGATAATTTTTTTATGACGATCTCTTTATCGTCATATCCTTGGCGTATCTTAAGGACGGCGCCTATCTCGGCATTCCTACTAGATTTGGCACGCTGGCCGTTGTAATGTACTTTGCCGCCGTTAATCATTTCTTTGGCGATGGCACGGGTTTTATAAAAACGTGCAGCCCAAAGCCACTTATCGAGTCGAATGTCTGTTTTATCGCTTTGACCTTGAGTCATAGTGTCTCCAGCTAAAAGATCGATGAGTTCACATGCCGAGCAAGAAAATGCGTGAAGAGCATTTCTATTATGTTAAAGGGTGGCGTGCTTCACACCCTTTTATGGCGGGCAAAGTTAGCATAATTGGCCTATTTTCGCCAATTTGAATGCTGTTATGGGCTTGTTGCCAAATGCTGCCTAGGTTAGCATGAGACGGTAATCGCCTAATTATTATAATCAGAACAGAGACCTGTATCGAGGGTCCACATAAAATATGGATTTATTAGATAAAGTTATCGCAAAAGCCATTGGCATGCCCCATAAGCCCTTAAGCCGGATAGTCTTCTGGTTGGGTTTTATTGTGATCATGTTGTTAGCCGCGCAAATTACATGGAAATTAGTGCCTACTAGCTCATCACCCAGTGCTTGGTCACCAACGCCCGTTAACCTGACGGGTAAAGGTGCTGGGCAGGTTGATCTTGCGGGTTTACAGCAGCTTGGTCTCTTTGGTAAGGCAGATGCTAAATCTGAAAAGCCAAAAACTGAGGTTGTTGAGACTGTGACTGACGCGCCTAAGACCACACTCTCTATTCAGCTCACTGGCGTTGTTGCATCGACAGCGGATCAGAAAGGCTTAGCGATCATTGAGTCAAACGGCAGCCAAGAGACCTACAGCTTAGGCGATAAAATTAAGGGCACTTCGGCATCACTGAAAGAAGTCTATGCCGACCGTATTATCATCACTAACGCTGGCCGTTACGAGACATTAATGCTCGATGGTTTAGTTTACACTAGCCAAAGCCCAGCCAATCAACAGTTACAACAAGCTAAGACGAATAAGACTGGCTCGGCAGTGAGCCGTGTCGATCAACGTAAAAATGCCGAAATCTCCCAAGAACTCGCCGAATCCCGCACCGAATTGTTAGCCGACCCTAGTAAGATCACCGATTATATTGCCATTTCACCTGTCAGACAGGGTGACGCTGTGGCGGGATATCGCTTGAATCCAGGGAAAGACGCCAATTTGTTTAAGCAGGCGGGTTTTAAAGCTAACGATTTAGCCAAATCGATTAATGGATACGACTTGACCGTAATGAGTCAAGCGTTAGAAATGATGAGCCAATTACCCGAGTTAACCGAAGTTTCTATTATGGTTGAGCGGGAAGGACAATTGGTTGAAATCATGTTTAGTTTGCCGCAATAACACGCGTTAGAGGAAAGAAAAAGAATGAATAACAAAAGGATTCGACGCAAGCTGATTGCTGGGGTTGTTGCGGGTGCAGCCATGTTCTCCTCCCAATTCGCTTGGTCTGAACAGTATGCGGCCAACTTTAAAGGCACGGATATTCAAGAGTTTATCAATATCGTTGGTAAAAACCTGAATAAGACGATCATAGTTGACCCGACAATTCGCGGCAAAATCAACGTTCGCAGTTATGATCTGCTTAACGACGATCAGTATTACCAGTTTTTCCTCAACGTCTTACAAGTTTACGGTTATGCCATCGTCGAGATGGAAAATAACGTTATTAAAGTCATTAAAGACAAAGATGCCAAAACCGCTGCAATTCGAGTCGCTAACGATAACGACCCCGGCCTTGGTGATGAAATGGTGACGCGTATCGTGGCCTTGTATAACACTGAGGCTAAGCAATTAGCGCCGTTATTGCGTCAACTTAATGATAATGCGGGTGGCGGCAACGTAGTGAACTACGACCCCTCCAATGTCTTGATGTTGTCTGGCCGTGCTGCTGTCGTGAACAAGTTAGTCGAAATTATCCGTCGAGTGGATAAGCAAGGCGATACCTCGGTGCAAGTGGTGCCGTTAGAATTTGCTTCTGCGGGTGAAATGGTACGAATTATCGATACCCTTTATCGTGCTACCGCTAACCAATCTCAATTGCCTGGCCAAGCGCCAAAAGTGGTTGCTGACGAACGTATCAATGCCGTAGTCGTGAGCGGTGATGAGAAGAGCCGCCAACGTGTGGTCGAGCTTATCCATCGTCTCGATGCCGAACAAGCCAGCACAGGTAACACAAAAGTCCGTTATCTACGTTATGCCAAAGCAGAAGATTTAGTTGAAGTGCTGACCGGTTTTGCCCAAAAGTTGGAAGGCGAGAAAGATCCGAGCGCTCAGGCTGCGGGTGGTGGTAAACGCCGTAATGAAATTAATATCATGGCGCATACTGAAACCAACGCCTTAGTGATCAGTGCTGAACCCGATCAGATGCGTACTATCGAGAGCGTGATTAATCAACTCGATATCCGCCGTGCTCAGGTACTCGTAGAAGCCATTATTGTGGAAGTCGCCGAAGGCGATAACGTTGGCTTCGGGGTGCAATGGGCTGCGAAAGCGGGTGGTGGTACTCAGTTTAATAACTTAGGCCCAACCATAGGTGAGATTGGCGCTGGTGTATGGCAGGCACAGGGGGAAAAAGGAAATACTGTCATTACCACAGACCCAAATACGGGTCAGAAAATTGAGACTAAAAACCCAGACAAGCGTGGTGATGTTACCTTACTTGCTCAAGCCTTAGGCAAAGTGAACGGTATGGCTTGGGGCGTGGCCATGGGCGACTTTGGTGCCTTAATTCAAGCAGTGTCGAGTGACACTAACTCAAACGTACTGGCAACGCCTTCTATTACGACCTTAGATAACCAAGAGGCCTCGTTTATTGTGGGTGACGAAGTGCCTATTCTGACAGGTTCTACCGCCAGCTCGAGCAACAGCAACCCATTCCAAACCGTTGAGCGTAAAGAGGTTGGGGTTAAACTGAAAGTGGTGCCGCAGATCAACGAAGGCAGCTCTGTTAAGCTGACGATTGAACAGGAAGTTTCTGGGGTTAACGGTAATACAGGCGTGGATATTTCCTTCGCGACTCGTCGCTTAACCACTACCGTTATGGCGGATTCTGGTCAAATTGTGGTACTCGGTGGTTTGATCAACGAAGAAGTACAAGAAAGTATACAAAAAGTACCGTTCTTGGGTGATATCCCTATTCTAGGACATTTGTTTAAATCTTCCTCGAGCAAAAAAACGAAGAAAAACCTCATGATCTTCATCAAGCCAACGATTATACGTGATGGCATCACGATGGAAGGGATTGCTGGACGTAAATATAATTATTTCAGAGCATTACAGCTTGAACAGCAAGAGCGTGGCGTTAACTTAATGCCTGATACTAAAGTGCCTGTACTAGATGAATGGAATCAGTCTGAGTATTTACCACCTGAAGTTAACGAGATTTTAGAGCGTTATAAAGAAGGTAAAGGCTTAGATACCCAGATGCGTAAAACGGATCCAACGCTCAAAACGCTCGATGAAAACAAAAACAAAGATAAAACCAATGAGTGAAATTCAACTATCCCAAGTCGATGACCTCAGCCAAGTCTCCAATGAGCTAGGCCTTGAAGCTGAAGGTGATGAGGTATTTCGTTCGAGCAGTAAAGAGCGTTTACCTTTTGCCTTTGCACACCGCCACGATGTGGTGCTCGCGCTGGGTGAAACGGGCGAGTTAAGCTTGTTCTATACGAGTAAAACACCGTTAACGGCTATGCTCGAAGCGCGGCGTTATTCGGGTGTTGATTTGCCTTTGGTTAAGCTCGAAGTGGCAAAGTTTGAGGCCAAACTCACTCAAGCATATCAGGCGAACTCGTCTGAAGCGCAGCAGTTGATGGAAGACATAGGCAACGAGATGGATTTATTCACCCTTGCCGAAGAGCTGCCGCAGACCGAAGACTTGCTCGAAGGTGATGATGATGCGCCTATCATCAAACTGATTAATGCTTTGTTATCTGAAGCGATTAAAGAAGAAGCGTCAGATATCCATATCGAAACCTACGAGAAACAGCTTGTGGTGCGTTTCCGTATCGATGGTGTACTTAAGGAAGTCCTCAAGCCAAACCGTAAACTGTCGTCGCTGTTAGTCTCGCGGATTAAGGTTATGGCTCGCCTCGATATCGCCGAAAAACGTGTGCCGCAGGATGGCCGTATTTCGCTGCGTATCGCAGGTCGTGCGGTAGATGTGCGGGTATCGACCATGCCATCGAGCCACGGTGAACGTGTTGTACTGCGTCTGCTGGATAAAAATACTGGCAACCTCGATTTAGAACAATTGGGGATGACAGACAGTATTCGGGTTAAGTTTGAAGATCTTATTCGTCGTCCTCACGGGATCATTTTGGTGACTGGCCCAACGGGCTCGGGTAAAAGTACCACTTTGTATGCGGGTTTGACGGAGATCAACTCCAAAGACACCAACATACTCACAGTAGAAGACCCTATCGAATACGAGTTAGACGGTATTGGTCAGACCCAAGTAAACACTAAGGCCGATATGACCTTCGCTCGTGGTCTGCGCGCTATTTTGCGTCAAGACCCCGATGTCGTGATGATAGGCGAGATCCGCGACCTCGAAACCGCGCAAATTGCGGTGCAAGCGTCACTCACTGGTCACATGGTAATTTCAACCCTACATACCAACACAGCCTCTGGCGCGATTACACGTTTGCAAGACATGGGCGTAGAGCCATTCCTCGTGTCTTCAAGTTTGCTCGGCGTGTTGGCGCAACGTTTGATCCGAACCCTTTGTCCTAAATGTAAAATCGAGCATGTGCCCGATGCGCGTGAGCGTGAGTTGCTGGGCATAGCCGCCGATGACGACAGACGTATTTTCCGTGCCAATGGCTGTAAATCCTGTGGTAACAATGGCTACCGTGGTCGAACCGGTATTCATGAGCTATTACTGGTTGACGATAATGTGCGTGAATTGATCCATGGCGGCCGCGGTGAGTTAGCCATCGAAAAGTATATTCGTCAGTTTGTACCGAGCATTCGTCACGATGGCATGAGCAAAGTGCTCGCGGGCATCACCACTCTCGAAGAAGTGCTACGTGTGACTCGCGAGGAGTAATTTATGCCAGCATTTGAATATAAGGCACTGGATGCCAAGGGAAAGCAGCTTAAGGGCGTGATTGAGGCGGATACCGCCAGACACGCCCGCAGCCAACTGCGCGATCAGCGCATGATGCCCTTGGAAATACTGCCTGTTACTGAAAAAGAAGCCAAAGCTAAGAGCAGCAGTTTTTCGTTTTTCAAACGTGGCATTTCAGTTGCTGAATTAGCTTTGATCACCCGCCAAATTGCGACCTTAGTGGCCGCGGGTTTACCGATTGAAGAATCCCTTAAAGCCGTTGGTCAGCAGTGTGAGAAAGATCGTCTCGCGAGCATGATCATGGCGGTACGTTCTCGGGTGGTGGAAGGTTATAGTCTGGCCGATTCCTTGGCTGAATTTCCGCATATTTTCGATGATTTATACCGTGCCATGGTGGCCTCGGGTGAAAAGTCCGGTCACTTAGAAGTGGTGCTTAATCGTCTGGCGGATTATACCGAGCGACGCCAACAGCTTAAATCTAAGCTGACCCAAGCCATGATTTATCCCGCGGTTTTGACCACAGTGGCGATAGGGGTGATTTCAATCCTGCTAGCTGCGGTTGTGCCTAAAGTGGTCGGACAGTTTGAGCACATGGGCGCTGAGCTTCCCGCCTCGACCCGATTTTTGATCTCGGCCTCTGACTTTGTTCAAAACTATGGTGTGTTTGTGGTCATCGCCTTAGTGCTGCTGTTCGCACTCTTTCGGCGCATGTTAAAGTCACCTGCGTTTAGGATGAAGTACGATAATTTTTTATTGAGCATGCCGGTTGTTGGCCGCGTGAGTAAGGGATTAAATACGGCGCGTTTTGCGCGGACGTTAAGTATCTTATCCGCTAGTTCAGTGCCTTTGCTCGATGGTATGCGTATCGCGAGTGAAGTGTTGCAGAATATGCGAGTGCGGGCCGCAGTTGACGATGCGACCGCACGCGTGCGGGAAGGAACTAGCTTAGGTGCAGCGTTGACTAATACTAAGTTGTTTCCGGCTATGATGTTATACATGATTGCGTCGGGCGAGAAGAGTGGTCAACTTGAGCAGATGTTAGAGCGGGCCGCCGATAACCAAGACAGGGAATTCGAAGGTAACGTCAACATAGCATTGGGTGTATTCGAGCCTATGCTGGTGGTCAGTATGGCGTGTGTTGTGCTCTTTATCGTGATGGCAATTTTGCAGCCAATTTTAGCCTTGAATAACTTGATTAGCGGTTAATTTTTGAATTTATGGATTATGACCAAGTCGATTGGCATAGGATTTTTTAGGAGAAGTAGTCGATGCAAATGAACAAGAAACATCAAGGTTTTACCTTACTCGAAGTGATGGTTGTTATCGTGATTTTAGGGATTTTAGCCTCTATGGTGGTGCCTAACTTGATGGGTAACAAAGACAAGGCTGACCAACAAAAAGCCGTGTCTGACATAGTTGCACTCGAAAATGCCTTAGACATGTATAAGTTAGATAACGGTGTTTATCCATCGACCGAACAAGGCTTAGAAGCATTAGTGCAAAAGCCTACGATTTCGCCTGAGCCACGTAACTACCGTGAAGATGGTTATGTAAAACGTTTGCCAGAAGATCCATGGCGCAATAACTACCTGTTGTTAAGCCCTGGCGAAAACGGCAAGTTAGATATTTTCAGTGCAGGCCCCGATGGTCAACCAGGTACCGAAGATGACATCGGTAACTGGAATTTACAGAATTTCCAATAAGATGCTAAAGCTGCGTCACGCTGGTTTCACCTTAATGGAGGTGATGCTAGTGATTTTGTTGATGGGGCTCACGGCTGCGGCCGTGACTATGTCTATCGGCAATTCTGGGCCGCAACAGGCCTTAGATAGAACGGCGCGGCAGTTTATTGCGGCCACTGAAATGGTGCTTGATGAAACTGTTTTAAGTGGCCAGTTTATTGGTATTGTGATTGAGAAAACTAGTTATCAGTTTGTTTTTTATAAAGAAGGTAAGTGGGAGCCTTTGGATAAAGACAGACTCTTATCTGAAAAGCAAATGGAGCAAGGGGTTGAGCTGAACTTAGTGCTCGATGGTTTACCTTTGGTACAAGAGGATGAGAAAGACGATTCTTGGTTTGAAGAACCGCTGATTGAACCCTCTGCCGATGATAAGAAGAAACACCCTGAGCCACAGGTCATGCTATTCCCGAGCGGTGAAATGAGCGCTTTTGAGCTGACGTTTATCGCTAAAACTAACAAAGGCCAGCAGGCCGAAACGTTAGTGGTCGGTGATGCGCTGGGCAGATTAACCATAGGGCGCCCCGATGAAACGCGTTAAGGGCATGACCCTACTCGAAGTGATTGTGGCCCTTGCCGTATTTTCGATTGCGGCCGTGTCTATCACTAAAAGTTTGGGCGAGCAGATGGCAAACATGCCGATTCTGGAATCGCGCACTTTGGCACAGTGGGTGGCTGATAATCAGATGGTCGATGCCAGACTTGATCCACAGTTTCCTGAAATCGGTAAAAAAGAAGGTCAAGTTGAGCTCGCAGGAAAGGATTGGTATTGGCGTAAAGAAGTGGTGAAAACGACGGACGATAATTTTCGTATGATCCGCATTAGTGTGAGTGAAGACGAACGATATCAGCGTATTGCCGCACAAGTGAGCAGTTATGTCCTTAAAACTAACTAGTGCGCAGCGGGGATTCACCCTGTTGGAAATGCTGATCGCCATCGCGATTTTCGCCATGATAGGTTTGGCTTCTAATGCGGTACTCAGCACAGTGCTGACTAACGATGAAGTGACGCGCGCGTTTTCAACTCGGCTTAAAGCTCTACAACAAGGTTTTGGTGCGATTGAGCGTGATCTCGCGCAAATGGTGGCGCGCACGCCAAGATTACTCGAAGGTGGTCGAGGTTCGACCGTCTTCCAAACGGGCAATGATATCTTAGATTCGGAATCAGAAGCCTTAGTGTTTTACCGTTTAGGCTGGTTAAATCCCGACGGTTTATTACCGCGAGGCAGCTTACAGTCGGTGGCGTATGTGGTGCATGAAGGGCGGCTGGAACGTTGGTATTTTCCTTATCCTGAGCCTGAATTTGGCGCCGAGCCGATTAAGACAGTGATTATCGACAAAGTGCTGTCGGTGGAATATTCCTTCTTTATGGAAGACAAGTGGGAGCGTAAAGTCGAGGCGACTAAGTTGCCTAAAGCGATCGCCATGGAGATTGAGATTGAAGGTTTAGGCAAGATCCAACGTAAGTTCTTGTTGCCGCTGGGTGCTGTTGCACCAGAAAAGTCTAAGGATGACGATAATAAAGACGAAAATCCTGACGATACGAACAAAGATAAAGACAAAGATGGAGTCGATGATGGCTCGGGGAACGATCCAGGTGACGGTTCTGGTGATCCAGGTGATGGCGACCCTGAAGATGAGGGCCGCGAATGAGAACCCAATCTCGGTCTAAACAGCGTGGTGTCGCACTGATAGTTGTGCTCTTGATTGTGGCCATGGTGGTGATCATCGCGACAAATATCACAGGTCGTAATCAGTTATCCATGCGTCGAACGTTGAACTTGGCCCAGTACGATCAAGCCTATTGGTACGCGATTTCTGCCGAAGAACTGGCGAAGAAAATTTTAAAACAAGATTTAGACGACTCGGAAGGTCGAGTCCACAGGCAACAATATTGGGCCATGGCCGATGTAGTCTTTCCGGCGGAATACGGTGAAATTGCTGGCAAGATCACTGATATGCGCGCCTGTTTTAACTTAAATGCCTTGTCTGTGACCACGAAAGAGGTGGAAAACAGTCAACCTAAGCTGCCGTTGGCGGCGAAGCAATATAAGGCCTTGTTGGTGAGTTTAGGGATGGACGACTTTAGTGCGGACCGTCTGACCCAGACCTTAAAAGATTATATCGACGAAGACACTACTGCTAGCCCTTATGGTGCCGAAGATGCGGAATACGAAGCGCGAAATGTGCCTTACCGTGCGGCCAATACGCTGATGAATCATCGCAGTGAATTACGGGCAGTGATGGGATACACCCAAGATATCTATTTGAAACTCTTGCCCTATGTATGCGTTATCCCTGGCAATGACAGGCAATTACTGAATGTGAATACCTTGGAAGTCGAGCAAGCTGCACTGTTAGCTGGCATGCTCGAAAATCAGATTTCGGTAGGCGAAGCAGAAAGTATCATCAACCAACGCCCCGGCGATGGCTTTGCCAAGATAGATGATTTTTATGAAAGCTCATCCATGGGATCGATCAAGTGGGAAGGTGCCATGAAGTCGAGCTTTGTCATCGATAGCCAATATTTTTTATTGGCCTCGGGGGCGAAGGTTGATAACGCCGTATTTAGAATGGAAAGTGTGCTCAAAAAGAGCGGCGGCAATAAAATGGAAGTGCTCACTCGTCAGTTTGGTGGCCAAAAATAATGGCAGTGCTCACCCGTCAGTGTTTGATGTTGGTGGCCAAAAATAATGGAAGTGCTCACCCGGCAGGGTTTGATTTTGGTGGGCAAAAATAATGGCAGTGCTCACCCGTCAGGGTTTGATGTTGGTGGCCAAAAAATAATGGAAGTGCTCACCCGGCAGGGTTTGATGTTGGTGGGCAAAAATAATGGCAGTGCTCACCCGGCAGAATCTGGTGGACAAAAATAATAGCAACGAGCTCAGTCACGCTTTCTTGACTGGGACTGGTGGAGAAAAACTGTGAGTGAACGGCTATTTATTCGCTTAGGCAGAACAGCAGAGCAAGCGTGCTCTTGGCTCGTTTGGTCGGAGCAAGAACAGGAAATTATCGCCTCTGGCGAGCTCGCCAATGCCCAAGGTTTGTCGACCTTAACCGAGCGTGCGGGTAATCGTCCCGTTGATGTGTTAGTGCCCGCCGCGGCAATGACGCTCACTAGTGTGCATTTGCCCGAAAAAGGCCAACGCCAAGCCTTGAAAGCCTTGCCTTTTATGCTCGAAGAAGCCTTAGCCGATGATGTCGATGCCATGCATTTTACTGTTGGTCCACGTGATGGTGATGCCTTAAGTGTGGTCGCAGTGGCCCATGAGCAAATGCAGACTTGGCTGAGTTGTTTGACCGAAGCGGGTTTAAAAGTGAAGCGCATTGTGCCTGATTGTTTAGCCTTGCCATTGCAAGAATGCCAATGGGCGGCAATGAATTTTGGCAATGAGCTATTGCTGCGTACCGGATTAGCTTCGGGCCAGAGCTTACCTCTGCCTTGGTTGCCAATTGCATTAGAACAACTTAAGCCTATACAGGGCGAAGTCTCTGTCGCCAGTTATACCGAGATGCAACTCGAGGGTGTCGAGCTTAAGCCGCAGTCACTTGAGCTACCTATGTTAGTGTTGGCCCGCGGTATTTTGCATGCGCCAGTGAACTTACTGAGCGGCGTTTACACGCCGAAGCGTGAATACAGCAAACAGTTGATGATGTGGAAAAGTGCGGCCATCGTTATTGCCATCGCGTGCGTGCTGGCCTTAGTGAATAAAGGGCTGACTATACATCAAGTCAATGGTCAGGTTGCCGATCTTAAAGCCCAGAGTGAATCCATTTATCAGCAAGTGATCCCGGGAAATTCGCGCATTGTTAACCTACGTTCGCAGATGGAAAGTCAGTTACGTGCATTGCAGGGACAGGGTAGTGGTGCCGAGTTTTTTGCCATGCTCGATGGTTTACAGGATGCCTTTAAGCAAGTGCCTGAACTTAAACCTAATAGCTTAAGATTCGAAAGTGCTCGTAACGAGATCCGCATGCAAGTGAGTGCGAAAAATTACGCGCAGATCGAGAAGTTTAAAGAGATTGTCGGTCGTCGTTTTCAACTCGATGGCGGCACTATGAATAGCGGTGAAGAGCAAGTCACCAGTACCTTAACCTTGAGGAGCAAATAAGATGGATAATTTGCGGACTTGGTGGCAAGGGCTCGCATCGCGCGAGCAGCAGTTAGTAGGCTTTTGCTCGGTATTTTTAGTTATAGGTATTTTTTATTGGGGTGTTTGGACGCCGATTGCCAATGCTGAAGCCGATGCATTACGTAACCTCAATGCACAGCAACAGACGTTGAACTATGTAAAACAAACGGCAAATAAAATAGCGAGTCTTAAGCAGAATGGTGCTAAGCCGACTACGTCGGGCAGTTTAAGCTCTGTGGTTAACCAAACTGCGGGCAATTATGGGTTAGTGATTACTCGCATGCAGCCCCAAGGCGATAAGATCCAAGTGTGGATGGACGATGTTCCTTTTGATGCCTTGTTAGGTTATTTGAGTGAGTTAGTACAGAAGAAAGGACTTTCGCTCGAAAGTGTTGATTTGGCTGAGGCTGATGTACCTGGCTATGTCAAAGTGAGACGTATCCAATTAGCGCAATAAATTAAGGTGTAGCTGTGAGTTTGATAAAAAAAGTCATCATAGGCGTACTGATTTATTTAATGTTTTTAGTCGTTCTATTCCCCGCTAAGATTGCGATAGCGTTAGCCCCATTGCCCGCGAATATCAGTGTTTCGGGTGTAAGTGGCAGTATTTGGTCTGGCAGCATAGAAACCTTAAGTATGCCGCAGCGTCAGGTAGAGCAAGTGCGTTGGGGTCTGAGTCCTTGGGCGCTATTTTTAGGTAAAGTGAAAGTGGATTTTCAAGTGGGCAGCCGCGCAACACCTGTCAGTGCTAAGGGATTAATTTCTTGGTCTATGGGAGGCTTAAGTGCGCAGGGTTTACGTTTCGAAGCGCCGGATAGTTTTTTACTCGGCAATGCAAAACTGCCTTTTAAAACCGAAATCACCGGTGAAGTCAGTTTGTTGGTCGAGACGCTAGAGCAAGGTAAGCCTTGGTGTGAACAGTTGTCTGGTAAGCTGTTTTTGAATCAAACCAATGTTAAGAATCAGTTTGGTAACTATCCTCTAGGTAATATTGAACTCGGACTGAGTTGTGTCGAAGGCAAAGCGCAATTGGCCACAGATGAAACCAAGAACCAGCTTGGTATTGTTGGTACCTTACAGTTAGATGAAGGCAATATGGTGAAGGTTGAGGCTAAGATTAAAGAAACGGCAGAGCAACCGGAAGATATGCGTGAGTCGCTGAATATTTTAGGTAAGCGTGGTGCGGATGGTTATTTCCCTGTGGTATATCAGGGGCGGATCCCTGGGTTATAGCGCTGTTTTAGATGAGCACTTAAACTTAATGTGAGTGCTCAGATGTGAAGGCCGTAATGCGAGAGTTGCGATTAAACGTTCGATCCTAAAACACGCTATGAATAGAAACGAAGGCACCTAAGGTGCCTTTTTTATAGCCTTTTATCGCGTTAGATCAGTCAGTAGTGAGTGATAGTCGGTAATCGCGGGGAAATCGTGAAAGACTTTGATTGGTTTTTTACTGTCAGGGTTAGCAATTCCTAATTGATGACCCACACCGGCAAGTTTTGCGGCCTTGAGTATGGGTTCGCTATCGTCGATAAAGAGACAGCGACTTGGTTCAAGGTTGAATTGCTTAAACAAGGTCAGCCAAAATTGTGGGTGTTCCTTAGGGTAACCTGTCTCGTGGCTAGAAATCATGTCATCGAGCCCTGCTGCCAGCTCGGTATGTTCAAGCTTTAGGGCAAGACTCTTGGGATGCGCATTGGTCACTAAGATGCGCCGTTTACCTGCAGAGGCCAAGGCCGCTAAAAATGGCATGCTGTCTTGGCGCAGTTGAATGCGATCCACTAAAGTGCGGTGCAAGCCCATAATGTCGAGCTGCAGTTGCTCCTGCCAATAATCGAGACAGTACCAATCGAGCGTGCCTACGACTTTCTCATAGGCGTTCACAACTAATTGCTGCGCTTCGTTGTGGCTCACACCTTGCTGTCGACTCAATTCCTGCGGTACTAAATTCAGCCAAAAATGATTGTCGAAGTGCAAATCCAATAGGGTGCCATCCATATCGAGCAGAACCGTATCGATAGTCTTCCAGTTAAACATGGGTATTTCCTATTTTTGCAAAACTGAATCACGCTTAGCATTGATTGTTGCACTGCGTAATACTCAGTGATGACGATGATTCGAGTCACTTGTATGCTCAAATCTTTGTGCTAGTCTTGGATGATTAATTATTTTTAGTCTGAAAATTAAGCGGTTGGATATGGATATCTGTTCTTTTGCCCTATTAGCTCAAGTTTCAAACTCCCTTAGTTTACAGCAAGAGTTGAATGCTTTGCTGCAACAAGACTGGTTACCCCATGTAAATCAGCGTGATTATATGGGGGGTTGGGATGTTCTCGTCTTACGCTGTGCTGCAGAGTATCGCGGTGCTCATCCTATCTTGCAAGCCTTCTCAATTTCTACTGGTCAGCACTGGCAAGATTTGCCTCAACTCGAATCGAGCCCTGCGTTATGCCATTTTCTGCAATCTTTAGCCTGCCCAGTGAAATCCGTGCGTTTGATGCGCTTACATGCGGGGGCAGAAATCAAACCCCATAGAGATCAAGGACTCTGCCTAGAACAAGGCGAGGCAAGATTACATTTGCCACTGCAAACGAATGAGCAACTCAACTTTTACGTGGACGATAAACGTGTACCCATGCAGGCCGGAGAGCTCTGGTATATCAATGCCGACCAAGTCCATTGGGTTGAAAATAAAGGGCAGGATGCGCGGATCAATTTAGTGATTGATTGCGAGGTCAATACTTGGTTAAGGGAGTTAATCGATGCTGCAAAGATCAGCGCTTGAATTAGGGCATAGTTTGGATATAGCTGTATTAACTCAGTTTGCTAATGCGCTACTGCTGTCAACCTCAGCAGGGGAGTCTAAACGGCTCATTGATCCCATGCTGAAGCAGTTGTGCCAAATAGCGGCAGTGGAGTTACACCCCGAGTCTTTTTTGGATACTGAGGCGAGCCATACGCCTTTTGGTAAGGCGGTGTCACTCACTACCGCGGCGCAGTGTGCCGAAGATCCCGAGCGGGGCCGAGTCTTTATACAAGGTATTTATCAAGCAATACAAGATCGTCTAAAGGCTCATCCCGGGCAGATTGTGAACATCTTATATGCGGGGACTGGGCCTTTTGCTTGGTTATTATTACCTCTGCTGCCGTTATTTTCTGCGAGTCAAATTCAAGTGACCTTGCTCGACATTCATCAAGCCTCGTTAGATAAAGTTACCAAGCTTATTGAACACTTTGATTTAGCTGATCGTATGGTGGAGAGTGTCTGTGCGGATGCCACGCTTTGGCAGCCAAATACAGTCGTAAAGTTTGATGTGATTCTTTCCGAAACCATGAAGCACTTGTTGCAACAGGAGCCGCAAGTGCAAATTTTTACCCATTTACAGGCGTATCTTGCCGATGATGGTGTGCTCATCCCGCAAAATATTGAGTTAGACGCTTGGCTTGAGTGTCGTACTGTGCAGGATTTTGTGGAGACGCATTATTTAGGGCCGTTATTCGCGCTCAACCTACAAACAGCACGCTTGCTTGCCAGTGGAGACCGCAGTTTCTTGGCTGGTACATTACTATTACCCGATTTCAGCCCGAGTGCAGTAACGCTTAAGTTTACTACCAGCATTCAAGTTTATGGTGAATCGAAGTTGAGCGAAAACCAATCTCAACTCACGTTACCTCGATATCGACGCGAGCATTGGCTTAAGCCACTCTCATGCCTTGCTTTTCGATATGAGCAGGGTACTCATCCCGATTTTGTGTTTGATGTTATAGAGCAAAAACCTGTGCTTGTGTCGAGTGACGATCTGAGCTGCTTAGGCATTTATCATTTGCAGCGGCTTTGGCAAAAGATACAGCTACGCAAACGGGGAGTGCCATTCACTGAACTGGCTAATGAATGGCACTTAGATAAAACCTTGCTGGATCTTTGTGGAATAGGGCTAGAGCCGGGTTTAAGAGCTTTATATCAAAACGATCATCAGTCAGCTTTTGTCGCTTACATTCAGCAAATCGCCAAGCTGACAGCCGCGGATATTGCTGGGATTAATCAGCAATTAGGCGCTATTTTCCATGGATTAACACCATCGGTCACAGTACCAGAAGTCGAAGACTTCAATTCAGCGGAGGTTGAAGACTCAAATCCAGCGGCAGTCCTCAGCGAGTCACAACTCAATTTTTGGCAAAGTGAAGGCTACTTAGTGATCCCGCAAGTACTCACGGCAGAGCAATGCGCCGCAACTCGAGATTTTATTTGGCAGCAGTTAGGAGCCAATGAACAAGATCCCACCACTTGGTATCAACCTCATGAGTTTATGCAGAAAATAATGCTGCAACTGTTTCGCCATCCGCAACTAGATGCGAATCGACAAGTCCCCAAAATCCGTCAAGTGTTTGAACAATTGTGGCAGCGAACTGATTTAGTAATGACAACCGATAGAGTCAGCTTTAATCCACCTGAAACGCCAACTTGGCATTTCCCCGGTCCTGATATGCACTGGGATATGCCGCTACAGCTCCCCGTTAAGTTTGCGACGCAAGGGTTAATTTATTTAACCGACACTGGCGAGGAACAAGGCGCATTCTGTTGTGTCCCCGGATTTCATCTCAAGATAGAGGAGTGGCTTCTCGAACAGAGCAAGCCTGATATTGAGCTTCAGCAACAGGATTGGCATCGCTGGCAAGTAAAACCTATAGCGGCTAAAGCAGGCGATTTAATCATTTGGCACCATGCCTTGCCCCACGGCGCCAGTCCTAATCGTGGGACGTTACCGCGTATGGTGCAATACATTAACTTTTACCCTATGGCTTCCTAATGGTTGATTTTAAAGAACAACAGCAACGCTATTGGTTGTTAGTTCATAATCCAGCCGCCCTGAGGGAGCTTGGCAAGGTTATGACTCTCACCAACTTTTGCCAATATTTGCGGCTTTTTTGGTACTTACCAGACTGTGGCGATGATACGTTACTGGCCATCTTGCATACTGGTAATCGACAAAGGATAGAGCCGGATTATTCACTCTTCTGCCAGTTTTGGGCGCCAGCAGACTATGACCCTAAACGCAGAGTATTAGAGTGGATGTCCGCCGCAGAAAAACCGATTCATCCTTTCTACTCGGAGCATATTTCTGCCGTGCGGGGTCAGTTATTGTCCGCCTTGATCAAACCCCAAACTGCTCTGTTACCTGCGCCAAATCTTTCTGGGCTAGTAGAACAAGTGCAGCCTGCCGGATTTATATTTCACCTCTCTCGCTGTGGATCTACCTTAGTGTCGCGCAGTTTTGCGGGGTTATCTAAATGCAGGGCGTTATCTGAATCGCCTTTGCTGACTCAAGTGCTATTGGATAGGAACCTATCAGACACTGAAAGACGCGCAGCTTTAATATTTTGCATTAATACCCAAGGTCAGTTGTTTCATCCTGAACAGCATTTGTTGATTAAATGGAATGCGTGGGATTTGCAGTTTTGGCCATTGATCCTATCACTTTATCCTCAAGTTCCCGTGTTATTGCTACTTAGGGACCCCGTCGAGATCTTAGCCTCACAGCAAAAGTCTGCTGGATATCATATGGTGCGACAACCGTCTCGACCTTTATTCCGTGAATTATCAGTACCAGAGGAGGGGGAGTCGATACTGGATTATCAATGTAAGGTATTGCGCTTGTTATTGGGTTATGGGTTAGAGATGAGTCAGCGTAACCAAGTGATGGTCGTGGATTATCAGGAGTTGTTACCCGCGATAGCGAATAAAATCGCAAACTGGTTTTCGTTGGCTCTCTCTAAAGAAGAGTGCAGCCAAGTCGAACAATGTCAGTTAATACACTCTAAAACAGCCACGCAGCCCTTTGTAGCAGATTCACAATCTAAACAAAGTTTTTTTTCGGCTAAGCAAAAAGAACAGATCCACCGTTATTGTAACTGGTCTAATCTTCACCTTTTTGAAACTAAAGGTTAACATAAATCTTGTATTTTTGTGTGATGTGAACTAGCTTTAGCCAACTATCTATATTAAAAAATATCAGCAAGTTAACGTTTTTATTCTAGGGATGGAAAATGCAACCATGTACTTCCAAGTCGTTAGCCTTTTTTATTCTGCGAACGCATTTCCCTGAGTCACTCTTTAAACCTGTCATTCGATTTGTTGAGTTTTGCCCGTTAACCCCGAGCTGCCACGACGAATTAAAGAACTATAAAGCGCTGTTAGAGTTACTTATTACAGGGAATGTATTTGATGGTAGAAGACATCGTATTACCTAAAGCCTATTCATTGCGTTATGCGTATAAAAATGACGATGCTTTTGTATTTGCACTATTTTGTTCTGCAAGGACGGAATTGTCTCTATTACCGCTTCCCCCACAGCAACGAGAGCTGTTAGTGCAACAACAATACCGCTTACAGCAAGCGAGTTACGCTGCCCAATACCCTCAAGCGGTGACTCTAATCATTGAATATCAATCAATTTCTATTGGCAAAATCATACTTAATCCCTCTGCTAACGGTGTCCATATCGTCGATTTTGTCATCGCACCGCAATTTCGTGGCTATGGTTATGGTTCAGTCATTTTGGACTCGGTAAAAGCCTATGCCCAAGCAAAAGAGGCGAGTGTGAGTCTGAGTGTTGATCGACAAAATATGCGTGCGAAACAGTTATATCTTCGCTTGGGTTTCTTACCTTTTGAAATATCACCTACCCAAGAGTGGCTATCGTGGCCATCACCATAGGTAGTGTTGTTTGAGGGAAGAGGAAAGCGTGTGTAATCAAACAGATGATGTATAGATAGGTTTATTTTTATTAAGGAGTCATGGATGTCTGATTTTTTTCTCGGAGAAATTAAGCTTCTCCCATACAACTGGGCACCTAAGTATTGGACTTTGTGTGCAGGGCAATTATTGCCAATCAACACCAACCAAGCGCTTTTTTCACTCTTGGGTACGACCTACGGTGGCGACGGTATCAATACTTTTGCGTTGCCGGATTTACGTGGTCGCGTACCAGTTCACCCTAATGTTAGTGCAGGTTTGCCTCAGGGCAGTAAGGCGGGTGTTGAAAATGTAACCCTAGTACCTAACAACCTGCCAGTACACAATCACCTTGTGATGGCCAGTTCTACGGCGGGCGATACCACGTTGCTTGCAGGCAATAATATTGCCGCCGCCAAAAATGCAGCAGGTGAGGTCAATTTGTATGGGTCCGCTGCAAGTTTACAAGCGTTGGACCCTGCAACTGTATCCAGTACCGGCGGCAATCAAGCCCATGAAAATTGTCAGCCTTCACTGGTAATGAATTATTGCATTGCCACTCAAGGCATTTACCCTTCACGTAACTAGAGGAGAATCACTATGGATCCTTATATCGGTGATATCCGTCTTTTTGCGGGTAGTTTTGCACCTAGAGGTTGGATGTTGTGCGCTGGTCAGCTATTAAGTATTAGCGAGCAAAGCACTCTTTTCGCAATTATCGGAACTACTTATGGTGGTGATGGGGTAACAACATTTCAATTGCCGGATTTGCGCGGTCGCCTTCCAGTTGGGCAGGGTAATGGCCTTGGTCTGACTCCCCGTGTTATTGGCCAGCAGTTTGGTGTTGAATCCGTTACCTTATTAACGCCGCAAATACCTTCACACAGCCATAGTTTGTCGGCGAGTACTGCAAGTCCCTCCACATCACCTAGCCCTATGGGTAATGTCTTTGCCCATAGTAATACCGATAATATTTATGCTCCTTTGCCATCTAGCGGTGCCGATCCCCAAGTTATGAATGCACTCAGTGTGCAAGCCTCAGGGGGAACACAACCACACAATAACATCATGCCTACTACAGCGATAAATTACATCATATGTATTGAAGGCATTTTCCCATCGCGTAATTAAGGAGCGAAATTATGGATCCATTTATAGGTGAAATCCGTTTGTTGCCATTCAGCTTCGCTCCCCACAATTGGGCGCTGTGTAATGGCCAAATATTGTCAATCGCAAGTAATACCGCGTTGTTTTCAATTATCGGAATTACTTATGGTGGCAATGGTACAACCACATTCCAATTGCCTAATTTGCAGGGGCAGACCGTAGTTGGTGTAGGTCAGGGCCCCGGGCTGAGAACCTGGGATTGGGGCGAACAGTTTGGTGAAAATGGGGTGACGCTGATCTCCACTGAAATGCCAGCACACAACCACACGCTGACCGGTTTGAATAATCAGGGGACTTTGCCTTCTCCGGCAGCGAATACCTATCTTGCGAAGGATGGACGTGGTGGTGGCATAGTCAACTATATGCAGGCAGCACCAGGTACATTAAATACCACTATGGCACCACAGACTTTAGGTCTAAATGGTGGTGGTCTACCCCATGAAAACCGTCAGCCATTTATCGCATTGAATTATTGTATTGCCCTTTATGGTGTATTTCCGGCACGCAATTAATTGATGAATGATCCCGGCATGTTTGTCGGGAAGTTTTTAATAAATATTTTTAATTAGTAAGTCACATTAATGCCAAACAAATTACATTTTATTTCAGGTTTACCGCGTGCTGGCTCGACGCTGCTCGCAGGTATACTTCGGCAAAATCCACGCTTTCATGCGGCTATCAGTAGCCCTGTAGCGGGGCTTGTGAATGGTGCCCTCGAACAAATGGGGGCTGGTAGTGAGTCCTATTCATTTTTCGATGAACATAAACGTAAGGTCATTTGTCGGGCATTAATTGATGCTTATTATCAAGATAAAAATCATCCAGTTATTTTCGACACAAACCGTCACTGGACTGCCCGTCTACATCAATTGGTAGAGTTGGTTGATGATTTTAAAGTGATTTGTTGTGTGCGCAATCCGGCTTGGATTATGGATAGTTTTGAAGTGATTTACCGTAAAAACCCATTTGATTACAGCCGTATGTTCAATGCGGCCTCGCGTCAGACGGTTTATAGCCGTTGCGAGTCATTAATCAATGCTGGTGGTGCGGTTGGAAGTGCATGGACCGCACTCAAGGAAGCCTATTACGGCGAGTTTTCTGATCGCTTGCTATTAGTGGATTATGATCTGCTTACCCAGCATCCGGCACGCACGCTGGAGTTAATCTATTGTTTTATTGGCGAACCGCAATTCGAACACGATTTTAATAATGTCGACTATGCTGAAAATGAGTTTGACCACAATCTTGGGGTCAAAGGTTTGCATAGCGTTAAGCGGAAAGTGGAATACAAAAGTAGGCGCAGTATTTTACCGCCTGACTTATTTATGAAGTATCAAGAAATGGACTTCTGGCTAGATAGTACTGGCACTGCAGCCAATATTATTGCAAGTAAAAAACCTGTAGCACCTAACGCAAAAAATGAAGGGAATCACTTATCATGAGACACGCACTGCTTCGTGGGCTTTCCTCGCTGTTATTACCATTCGGACTCTATGGTGCTGGTGCTATTGCAGCGCCGAGTTATCAGCGATCCTATTTGAGTTCATCGATAAGTGCATCGACCGATCTATTATTGCGTTCAGACACCTCTTTACCACAGGATCTAATTGATTTATCTGGCGATCAACTGGATATCCAGAGTGCACATCCGGTGCGTGAGCTGGTGATTGTTGATGGTGCAGTGGCTGAAGCTGATAAATCGGTATTGCGTCGCGCCCTTAAACCTAGTGTTCAATTGGTAGAGTTAGATTCTTCTATCGCTGGATTACCGCAATTAATTAATGTACTTGATGGTCACAAAAATCTCGCAGCTATTCATGTGGTTTCCCACGCACAAGCTGGTGTGATACTGCTAGGCAATTCACGTATTACCCCAGAGACAATCCAGCAAGAAGTGCAGGCATTTGCTGCGCTAAAAGGCGCGGTGCGTGAAGGTGGTGATTTATTATTTTATGGTTGTGATTTGGCCGCGAATGAAAGCGGTGAAGCGCTGCTGGATATCATTAGCAATAACACGGGTTTGGATGTTGCCGCCTCCAATAATTTAACCGGTAATGCCGAGTTGCAGGGCGACTGGGATTTAGAAGTTACCCGCGGAAATATTGAATCTACTGTGGTGTTTTCTGAAAAAGCATTAAGGGATTTTTCAGAGGTGTTAGCGCCAATTGTAGATGGCACTTATGATTTTGCAGGTTGGAGTGGACAGGGAACTGCACAGCTCAGCACAACCCATTTCAGATTAACAGCTAAGGGGGGGGATGGAGTCACTCAAAATCTAGGTAATGGCCTTGGCAATTTTGCTTACATGCATGGTGGTGCGACTAGCACTAACCATTATTTTTATTTGCGCGCCGATGGTACCAATACTACTGCATTTGAGTTAACGGGATTAACGGGAGGCGAGTACGCTGGCTACTCTAGTGAATTTACTAATCTGCGTATTGTCGGTTACTTGCAGAGTGGCGGAACGGTTACGTCATCTGTTGTTAACGGAGTCCCAGGTGCTCAAAACTTCGCCTTTGGTGCTGGGCAGTTAGGATCTTTTTCTGGCGTTAAGCTAAAAGGGTTCAAATTATTTTTTGATTGTGCAAGTGCTTGTACTTTGCCAAATGATGGGCCGGAGAACTTTGAGTTTCGTAGCTTCACAGTCGCGAATGCAATAGATACTCCTCCTCTACCTACAGTAAGTGATGCCCGTATCAGTATCTCCGGCGCGTCAGGTACGAGCGGGGCATATAAAATTGGCGATATAGTTACCGCAACTTGGAATAATACTGCAAGTGGCGATAATAATTCTGGTGTTACCGGTGTAACGGTTGATTTTTCACAATTCGGCGGTGGTGCTGCTGTTGTTGCAAGCAATAGCAGTAATACCTGGACTGCAAGCTACACAATCACCGCAGGTGCCATCGATAATACGGCGCGCAATGTGAGTGTCACTGCTACGAATGCAGGTGGCAGCGATACTACAGCGGATAGCACCAATGCTACCGTCGATAGCATCGCGCCTACTGTGACAGATGGACGCATCAGTATTTCCGGCGCAACTGGAACCAGCGGTGCCTACAAAATTGGCGATACGGTTACGGCGACCTGGAACAACACGGCTGGTGGTGATAACAATACCGATACGATTAGTTCAGCTACCGTCAACTTCACACAATTTGGTGGTGGTGCTGCAGTGGCCGCAACCAATAGTTCGGGAACCTGGACTGCAACCTACACCATAGTCGCTGGTGCGATTGATAACACCAACCGCAATATCTCCTTCAGTGCAACCGATAACGCCGGCAATGCCACAACCGCAGCAGATACTACTGGTGCGACGATTGATAATATTGCTCCGACCCTGAGCGGTATTGCGCTCAGCGGTACTCCTGCTTCAACTGATTCGAGCATGGCATTTGTTGCCAGTTTCAGTGAGTCAGTAAGCAACATATCAACCGATGACTTTACCTTGGCGACAACTTCAGGAACCGCTACGGGAAATATTGCCAGCGTGTCGGCAGCGTCGGGTACCAGCGTTAATATCAATATCAACGGCATTAGTGGCAACGGCGTCTTCAAGTTGAATTTAAATGGTTCAACCAATATTGCTGACGACGCAGGTAATGCGGGTATTGCGGCTTATAGCAGTGGTGCAACCCACACAGTTGCTATTCCAACTGCGCCTGCTGCACCAACCATAGGCACAGCCACCGCAGGCGATGGCCAAGCATCAGTAACCTTTAGTGCCCCCGGCAATAATGGCGGTTCAGCAATTACTACTTACACCGCTACGGCTAACCCCGGTGGTGCATTTGGCACCTGTGCTGGGCCCGCAGCTTGTACTGCTACAGTTACTGGTCTTAGCAATGGCTCGGCTTACACTTTTACCGTTACCGCGACTAATGGCATAGGCACCAGTACGGCCTCCGGTGCTTCCAACTCAGTAACTCCCAAAGGTGCTCAAACCATCACCTTCGGTAATCCTGGAGCGCAAAACTTTGGTACCACACCAACGCTCAGTGCGACAGCAACATCCAGCTTGACCCCAACCTTCAGTTCATCCACTACCGGTGTTTGTACCATCACCAGCGGCGGCGCCCTGACCTTTGTGACGGCGGGTTCTTGTACTATCGATGCAGATCAGGCAGGCAATACGGCTTGGAATGCGGCCACTACGGTTACCCAAACTTTCACCGTGAATGCGATAGTTCCTGATGCACCAACCATAGGCACTGCCACTGTAGGTGATACTGAAGCAACGGTGACATTTACTGCACCAGCCAGTACGGGTGGGGCTGCGATTATTGCCAGCGGTTACACCGTCACCGCTAATCCAGGTGGTGCAACCGGTACGGGTTCAAGTTCGCCAATTACAGTAACTGGGCTGATGAACGGAGTGGCCTATACTTTTACGGTAACCGCGACCAACTCAGCAGGGACGGGTGCAGCATCGGCAGCTTCCAACTCGATCATTCCGGCATCACCACAGACGATTACCTTTGCTAATCCAGGAACACGGAACTTTGGTACTTCGCCAACGCTGACCGCAAGCTCATCGGCAGGTGGTGGTTATGTTGTCACTTTCACCTCATCTACCACCAGTGTTTGTACTATTACCAGTGGCGGTGTGTTGACCTTTATAACGACAGGAACCTGTACGGTCAATGCGGATCAGGCGGGCGATTTGTCTTTCCTGGCTGCACCGCAGGTGAGCCAGTCTTTCAGCGTTAGCCCCGTAGTTCCCGGCGCACCAACCATAGGGACTGCAATCGCCGGTGATACCCAGGCCAGTGTTGCATTTGTTGCCCCAGTGAATATTGGTGGCTCGGCGATTACCGGTTATACCGTGACGGTAAACCCGGCGGATGTCGTTCCAGTACACGGTGGTTCATCTCCGATTGTGGTGACTGGTTTAACCAATGGCCAAGCGTACACCTTTACTGTAACTGCCGATAATGTGGCGGGTACTGGCTCTGCATCGGGCGCATCCAACTCGATTACTCCGGCTGCCATTCAGACCATCACTTTTGCGAATCCTGGAGCGCAAAACTTTGGTACTACGCCAACATTAACGGCTACAGCTGATTCAGGCTTAACACCTGTCTTTACTTCATTCACTACGGGCGTTTGTACTATTACCTCCGGTGGTGCACTGACCTTTGTGACGGCAGGTAGCTGTACTATTAATGCAGATCAAGCAGGTAATAGTAGCTATTTACCTGCTACACAGGTGAGCAGAACCTTTGCGGTAAATGCTGTCGTGGCTGGAGCGCCAACCATAGGAGCCGCAATCGCTGGGGATAGCCAAGCGGTTGTTAGCTTCACTGCTCCGATATTTAATGGCGGTTCATCAATTACGGCTTATACAGTGACATCTAGCCCCGGTGGTTTTACGGGT
The DNA here is from genome assembly GCF_025653365.1 of Shewanella sp. SW32. NCBI lineage: Bacteria > Pseudomonadati > Pseudomonadota > Gammaproteobacteria > Alteromonadales > Shewanellaceae > Shewanella > Shewanella sp. SW32. The sequence continues at coordinate 158,160 of NZ_JAKKSJ010000005.1, forward strand.
TCGGGAGCAGGATCTCCAATTACAGTTACAGGGCTTTCAAATGGTACGGCCTATACATTTAGTGTTACTGCGGCGAATACTGTGGGAAGTGGTAATGCTTCAAGTGCGAGTAACTCTGTGACGCCAAATGGTGCACCGACTATTAATGGTTCGCCGATATTAATCGTGAATCAGGATGCTTCGTACCAGTTTACGCCGACAGCGTCTGACTCTGTGGGAGATACACTTAGCTTTAGTATTAGTAATAAACCTACGTGGGCAACGTTTAATACCGCGACAGGCATGTTGTCTGGTATTCCATTAAATCAAGATGTTGGTGTGACTAACGGAATTGTTATCAGCGTTTCTGATGGCACTTTATCCGCGAGTCTACCAGCGTTTAATTTAACTGTGACGAACGTCAACGATGCACCGACGATTAGTTCTATGGCTATGACTGCAGCGACCCAAGATGCAGCGTATAGCTACATCTTTACTGCTGCGGATACTGATGTGGGCGATGTACTTACGTTAAGCGCGATAACTAAGCCTAGCTGGCTAAGCTTTAACGTCGCGACTGGTGTATTAAGCGGCACGCCTACTAATGCTGATGTGGGTTCTCACCCTGTGACGCTGAGGGTGACAGACACTGATGGCTTAACGGCTGACCAATCCTTCATGGTTATTGTGACCAACGTCAACGATGCACCTGTGATTAGCTCTCCAGCCATCACTACAGCAACTCAAGATATAGCTTACAGTTACACAGTGATAGCTACAGACTTAGATGTGGGTGCAGTGTTAACCCTCAGTGTAGTGACCAAACCGAGCTGGTTGAGTTTCAACTCGGTGACGGGTTTACTCAGTGGTACGCCGAGCAATGCGGATGTGGGCAGTCATGCTGTGTTACTGCGAGTGACGGACGCTGACGGATTAACAGCAGATCAATCGTTTAGTATTACAGTCACTAATAGCAACGACGCACCTACCATCACTTCAACAGCAACTACGGCCGCTGTGCAAGAGGCTGTTTACAGCTATACCTTTGCCGCTACAGATGTCGATGTGGACGACGTACTGACATTGAGTGCGGTGACGATACCAAGCTGGTTGAGTTTCAACGCGGCGACGGGTTTACTCAGCGGCACGCCTGGCAATGCTGATGTGGGCAGTCACCCGGTCACCTTACGAGTGACGGACACGGATGGCTTAACCGCTGACCAGTCCTTCAGCATAACCGTCACCAACGTTAACGATGCGCCTGTTGCGACGAGTGCAAGTGTGACCTTAGAGGAAGATAGCTCTGTGATGATCACGCTTACTGGGGAGGATGCAGATAGTGATCCTCTTACCTATGAAGTGGTGAGCCAATCTGAATCGGGCACTTTGGAGCAGCATGGAACTGTGTGGTTATACACACCGGAGAAAGATTTCAACGGTGCAGATCAGATAAGCTTTATTGCTAAGGATGCTGAACTGAGTTCTGAGCCTGCGACTATCACCATGAATGTCACGCCAGTGAATGATGACCCACAAGCTGTAGATGATAATTACACTCTAGCCAGCACCGCGGATGATAAATACACACTACCTGCGCTAGAGAATGATGTTGATGTGGACGGTGATACTTTGACTATCGATGGCGCGGCAGCAGACATAGGTAGTGTGCAGATTACTGCTGATGGACTCATATTTACTGCCCCTGCAGCTTATGTTGGTCCGGTCGCACTTCGTTATACCATTAGTGATGGTCAGAAAGGGCGCGCAAGTGCAAAAGTCAACTTACTGCTAGAAGGTGGGGAGGCTGACAATTTACCTGTTATTACTGTACCTAGTGATGTTGAGGTTAATGCAACAGGCTTGTTCACTCGGGTGGATCTAGGGTTTGCTAAGGCCGTCGATCGTAATGGTCATCCACTGCCCGTTTCTTTGGTCGATAAGCGTTTATTCTTTGCCCCTGGTAGTTATCTTGCTTACTGGCAAGCCGTAGATCGTGATGGCAACAAAGCGACTAAGGCTCAGAAAGTAAAAGTGCATCCATTAATTTCCTTGAGTAAAGATCAAGTCGTGGGTGAGGGTAATGAGGTTGTTGTTAGTATTCACTTAAACGGTGTAGCGCCTGAGTATCCAATATCAGTTCCTTATACGGTTGCAGGTTCCGCGGACAGCAATGATCATGACTTAGTCGATGCGGTAGTGGAGATTACTTCAGGTACATTGGCCCATATTCACTTTAGAACCATAGAGGATGGGGAAGTTGAGGCTGAAGAAGAGGTATTGATCAGCCTAGATCCAAGTTTGAATTTAGGCAGTAAGAAGCAAACACAAGTGTCGATCACTGAGGCTAACATTGCCCCGAGTGTGACTCTTGAGGTGACTCAAGCGGGTGAACGTCAGTTGATCGTGGCACAAAATGGTGGCGAGGTTCATATTCATGCGCAGATTAGCGATGCCAACATGAACGATACTTTGACATCTGTATGGTCGAGTGGCTCGCTGAACTTGCAGTCCGATGATGCGGGGATGTTCTTCTTGCCGACAGAGGTCTTACCGGGCATTTATCCTGTGAGCCTGACTGTGACGGATAGCGGCTTACCCGCGCTGTCTACCACGGAGAAAGTTTATATTGTTGTGCGCCCATCTTTGCCACCTCTGACGGGGACTGATACCGACGGTGATTTGATCCCTGATAACCAAGAGGGATTTACCGATACAGACCGCGATGGCATTCCAGATTACTTGGATGCAATCAATGATTGTAACGTGATGCCTGAAGGTGAGCTGCAGCCTGTGTACTTCTTGGCAGAGGGGCAAGCGGGCGTGTGCTTACGCTTAGGTAATATTGCACTGATGCAAGAGCAAAGTGGTATTCAACTATTACCTAATCTGGTTCCTGAAGACAGTATCGCGGCTAATGTGGGGGGGATTTTTGACTTCATTGCGACAGGACTACCGCAACAAGGGCAGAGTTACAGTCTGGTGATACCACAACGTTCGCCCGTTCCTGCCAATGCAGTATATCGTAAGTATCAAGCCCAAAATGGTTGGAAGGATTTTGTGATTAATGCGCGCAATAGTGTTGCCAGTAGTGAAGGCGAGCGTGGTTTCTGCCCTCCTCCTGGAGATAATCGTTGGACTTCTGGATTAACTGAAGGCCATTGGTGTGTGCAGTTAACCATAGAAGATGGTGGGCCCAACGATGACGATGGCGTCGCTAACCGAACCATTGTCGACCCAAGTGGCGTGTCAGTGATACTCAATGGTAACCATTTACCTGTGGCGAACCCAGATACGGCATCTTTACCTTGGAATCAAAGTCTCGATGTCGATGTGCTCGCCAATGATACGGATAGCGATGGTGATGCCTTGAGGGTAACACAAGTCACCAGCGAGTTCGGAACCGTAGTTATCTTGGCTAATCAGCAGTTAAGTTACACGCCAGCAACCGATTTTATCGGTACAGATGTGCTGGTGTATAGCATTACCGATGGTAAAGGTGGTACTGCGAGTAGTGAGTTGACTGTGATTGTTAATGGCAATACGGCACCTACGACAGTGAACGATAGTGCTGCCATAGATGACAGAACGAGCTTGTTACTCGATGTGTTGAGTAATGACAATGATCCCGATGGCAACGTTTTAACCTTAGTCAGCGCAACCGCGCAGCAAGGAACGGTTTCTGTTGAATCTAATAAGCTACGTTATATCCCTAAAACTGGATTTGATGGAGTCGATACTGTGAGTTATCAGATTAGTGATGGATTGGGCGGCGAAGCAACTGGGCAAGCGTTAATCACAGTTAAGGCATACCAAGATGTGGTGATAGATAACAAGTCGGGTGGAGGCAGTATGTCCTTATGGGCATTAGGTTTGATTCTTACAATGGGATTAATTCGCCGTAAGGAATTACATAAATTAGTCTTGGGCGCTGTGTTGCTCGCAGGCTCCGTTAATCAAGCAAATGCGGCTGATAACTGGTATGTCGAGGGATTTGTCGGGCAAGCTCAGGTTGATAGCAGCAGGCGAGATCTACAGCCACAAGCGGGGACAGGCTTTGTAACATCGGTTGATGATAAAGATACTGCTTTGGGTGTGAGTATCGGTTATCAATGGACTCCCTTTGTTGCCATCGAATTTGGCTATGCCGACTTTGGTAATGGGACTGCGAGGATTGAGGGCGCAAGTCTCACCCCTGAGCAATATCATGAGCAGGTCAAAGCCGTGACGCCAGTATTGGCCGATGGTGTCATGCTGGGATTACGTTTCACTTTACTCCAACATGAAGCTTGGCGGTTTGAATTACCCATCGGGTTGTTTAGGTGGCAAGCGGATATCAGTAGCACTATGGGCAATAGCCGTTTAACTACAGAGCTTGATGGTACAGATTGGTATGCGGGCGTGCGTTTTAGCTATCAATTTAGTGAGTCATGGTCTGTAGGTTTGGGATCTCAATATGTGGACATCGAGCCTAATGATTTCCTCAGTTACCAGCTCAATCTACGATATCAATTTTAAGCGTTAGCATATCAAAAGGGGCATTCGCCCCTTTTTACTATCCAATAAAAACATCATATTTGAGAATATTTTGAAGGTGTTCACTTAAGGCTGGGCTGGGTTTGTGATGCATATCGCAAAGGATTTGTGGCTTACCATTAGGAGCATGTAATAAATTCAGGTTGTAGATTAAAGACAGGATAGTAAGATTGTCACTTACCTTATTTAATTTATCGCTTTTTTATCCAGAGGCAGTTATGTCGCAACGGCAGAATAAGCCGGAAATATTGCATACCGAAGTTGTCGCGAGAAGCCGATTATTTCAAATTGAGCAAGTGCATCTTAAGTTCTCCAATGGTGTAGAGCGCCAATATGAACGCATGAAAGGCGGTAGTCGTGGCGCTGTGATGATAGTGCCTATTCATCAAGGGAAAATGCTACTGGCACGCGAATATGCTGCAGGAACTGATAATTACGAACTCGGTTTCCCAAAAGGTTTGATCGATCCCGGTGAGACAGCAATAGAAGCTGCTAATCGTGAATTACAGGAAGAAATTGGCTTTGGATCGAATAAGCTCACTTTACTGAAAGAACTCAGCCTAGCTCCGGGTTATTTCTCTAGTAAGATGCAAATTTTTCTTGCAGAAGATCTGTATGATAGTCGCCTTGAAGGTGATGAGCCTGAGCCAATTGATGTGGTGCCTTGGTCGCTCGCCGATTGGGAAGCCTTGCTCGATGATGTCGATTTTTCTGAATCCCGTAGTGTGAGCGCGTTGTTTTTGGCGCAAAAATATTTACATAAATAATCTTTTTCCTTTTAAGCGTTCAGAGTTTGCACGCTTGCAAAACATTCGCTCAGCAGGCGATTGGAGTTGTTATGAAGCCAGAAGAGTTGATCGACGAAGTTATTGCGATTGCGACCGATGCAGGGATAACTATCCGTGACATTTATCTCAAAGGTAATTTTGAGCGAGAAATGAAGTCTGACAATACCCCTGTCACTTCCGCAGATTTAGCGGCTAACAAGATCATTTGTGACCGATTAACCGCCTTAACGCCTGATATTCCTGTGTTATCTGAAGAAGCCGCTGACATTCCGTTGAGTGTGCGTGAATCTTGGAAGCGCTATTGGTTGGTGGATCCGCTCGATGGTACGGGGGAGTTTATCGCCGGCAGTGGTGATTTTTCAGTCATTATTGCGCTGGTGGAACACAATCGTCCCGTGATGGGCGTAGTTTATGTGCCTATGACGCAAGTGTGTTATTACGCTATTGCTGGTTTAGGGGCGTACAAGCGCACGGATAAACAAGAAGTGCGTATTAGCAGTCGCCAAATTGAGCACCGTGAAAAGGTATCCCTAAGATTAGCCGTAAGTCGCCGTCAGGACCCTCAATCTGTGTTGACCCTATTCAACCATCCCAAACACTGCGAGTTAGTCGTGATGGGGGGCGCAGCGTTAAAGAGTTGTCTTGTCGCCGAAGGTCGTGCTGATTGTTATGTACGAGTCGGACCAACGGGTGAGTGGGACACGGGAGCTGCGCAAATTATCGTCGAGGAAGCGGGTGGACAGCTGATGGATACTGAGCTGCAACCGTTAACCTACAATGAGCGCGAGAGCTTAGAAAACCCTAACTTCATCGTAGTTGGCGCACCCAACTTAGAGTGGGATAAGATTTTAATAGGTGAATGATTTTCAAATGCAGTCTATACGTCCGGTATTAAAGTCAGAGTTATTCGCAGTTTATCAGCTCGAACAGGCCATTTTTGGTGAGCATAGCTATCCCGATTTTTTCTTCCGTCAGGGATTTGATTGTTGGCCAGAGCAATTTTTAGTGGCCGTGGATGCAGATAATCAGCTACAAGGCTATTTGCTCAGTGCCCAGAGTAGCGATCCTAACTGCATGTGGATATTATCTGTCGCAGTGAGTGAAAATGCTCGCGGGAAGGGATTTGGCAAACGTTTGATGCAACAATGTTTAGCCGAGTTGCCCGTGTCAGTTGAGCGGGTGTGTTTAACCGTTGATCCGAGTAACCCTGCCCATGGCTTATATCAGCATTTAGGTTTCATTGATTCAACTTTTGAAGCCGATTATTTTGGCGATGGCGCAGATAGGGTTGTGATGACTTATCGCAGGCCTTAAATCGCGCGCTTATCTTTGAACCAAAGATTATCCTCAAATAAAAATCACCTTTGAATTAAGAATGATTTTTAAATCAAAATAATGGACGGTGTGCTGACTGAGTGTGCCGTTTTTTATGCTCTTTTAGGTGATGTCATCCCACGGATCCAGTTCGGCTTGCTGAGGGAATCTAATTCGAGTGCCTATCTTTATCCATCATCTTCAATAGTATCCTTCATTATTTACCCTCTTCTGTACGTAAAACAAACTTATTTTGAACGTTGTTTTTTATTTTAACTGCTGTTAGTCTCTTGCTATTCAACAGGGGATGAGACCTATGGCCAGACGAAAAGAACACAGCCATGATGAAATTCGCGCGATGGCAATACAAGCGGCAACTGAGTTACTGATAGATCAAGGTGCCATAGGGCTCAGCTTACGCAAAGTGGCCAGCCAAATTGGTTATGTCCCTAGTACCTTGATCAATATTTTCGGCAGCTACAACTATTTATTACTGGCAGTTTCTGAGTCAACGCTTAGGACTTTGCACGACCGATTGACGGGTGTTCGTGCGGCCGACAGTTTAGGTAAAATTATTGCAATGGCTTGGGAGTATAGTCAATTCGCCCATGAGCAGCGCCAAGCTTTTAAGCTGGTTTTTGAGCTGCAATTACTCGATTCTGAACCCTTGCCCGAATCGCAAGGGCAATTGATTGCGGGGTTATTTACTCTGATTGAGCGTGAATTGGCGCAACTATTTCCCGAGGTTACGCCGGTGCAGCATCTCAGTATGAGCCGGATATTATGGGGGGGAATTCATGGGCTGACCTCTCTGTCACTCGATAATAAGCTCTTCGCTGAGTCATTATCACTGCGGGATTTACTCAAGAGTCACGTACAAGCTTATTTACAAGGAATGGGTTACCAGAAGGAACTATCATGCTGCTAACAAAACGTTTTTTACCCTATTTTGCGACTCAGTGCTTAGGCGCATTGAATGACAACATCTATAAAAATGTGTTGCTGTTATTAGTGACCTTTAGCCAAGTGAAAGACCTACCCATAAGCGTCGATATGTTTGTGAACTTGGCGGCTGGGGTGTTCATTTTGCCATTTTTCCTCTTTTCGGCCCATGCGGGTGTGGTCGCCGATAATATGGATAAGGCTAAACTCATTCGCCGATTGAAACTACTCGAAGTCATCATCATGTTTAGCGCCGCGATTGCGATTCTGAGCGAGAGCTACATGATGATGTTATTACTATTATTTTTAACGGGTAGTCAGTCTGCATACTTCGGTCCGGTTAAATATTCCTTGTTACCCCAAGCGTTGAAAGAGGACGAGTTAGTCACAGGCAACGCTTGGGTTGAAATGGGCACTTTTCTCTCTATTCTGGTGGGCACTTTGAGTGCGGGGATCTTGGTTTCTAATGAAAACGGTACGCTTTGGTCGGCGATTACTGTTGCTGTATTAGCCTTTGCAGGATATTTATCGAGCCGAGCGATTCCTGCATTACCCCCGCAGGGCGTCATTGAAAAAATACGTTTCAGGCCGTTATCGGGCACTTGGCGTAGCATCAAAAAAGCCCGTCAAACGCCTTCAATCTGGATGGCTATCCTCGCTATCAGTTGGTTTTGGTTTTTAGGTGCGACCTATCTGACTCAGTTTCCTAACTTTGCTAAGCTGCATTTGCATTCTGGTGCGACTGTGGTGTCATTATTATTAGGCATGTTTTCCATCGGGATTGCTGTTGGCTCCTTCGTTTGTGAACGTTTCTCCTACGGCCATGTGGAGCTCGGTTTACTGCCATTTGGGGTATTGGGATTAACTATTTTTGGTGTCGATTTGCTTTGGGCTATTCCACCTGCGCCAGTGGATGCTGGTTTTGTCTATGGATTAAAGGCCTTTATTGGCGAGTCGCAACATTATCGGGTGATGCTGGATTTCTTTATGATCGGCGTTAGCGGCGGTTTGTTTATCGTCCCCCTTTATGCGTTTATTCAATCTCGTTCGCCTAAGGGTGAATGTGCTCAGGCGATTGCCGCCAATAACATTATGAACTCATTGTTTATGGTGGTTTCGGCACTGTTATCTATGCTGTTGCTGGGCGTTGCAGGTTGGACTATTCCACAGTTATTTCTGCTACTCGCCGTGATGAATGCTGTAGTCGCGCTCTATGTTTATTCACAAGTACCAGAATTTACACAACGATTTATCAGTTACTTACTCAGTCATGTCATGTATCGAGTGACAGTCACAGGCCGAGAGAAAATTCCAAAAGAAGGGGCTGGCATCATAGTCTGTAACCATGTGAGTTATGTGGATGCATTGATTATTATGGGAGCGTCGACACGGCCAATCCGCTTTGTGATGGATAAATCCATCAGCGAAATTCCTCTGTTGAAGTATTTGTTCCGCCATGCAGGTGTGATCCCTATCTGTTCGCCTAAGCAAAGTGAAGAGACCTATAATCGTGCCTTCGAGGCGATTCATGAAGCGCTCGCCAATGACGAGTTGGTATGTATTTTCCCTGAGGGTCGACTCACACCTGACGGTGAACTTGGCGATTTTCGTCCCGGAATTGATAAGATTTTGGCCAGAGATCCTGTGCCAGTCATTCCTATGGCATTGCACGGATTATGGGGATCTTACTTTAGCCACAAGGGCGGACATGCCTTAGCTAAAATGCCCAAGCGTTTTTGGTCAAGGGTGTCGGTGGATTTAACGGATGCCGTCGATGGTAAGCTTGCGAATAAGGAATCTTTGAGAGTCCAAGTGGCTTGCCTGCTGGGCAAGTTTTAAATTCGTTAAGGCATGAAATAAAGTGATAGCCGCGGATCTAATGTTCGCGGTTATCTCATTTATGCGTGGGTAATTTATCGAGTTTGATAACTATCCAACCACTCATGCATCGCTTGATGTGAGCCTTTAAAAAGAACACGTTCGGACTTTTTCTGTAATTGGTATTGATACATAGGATCGTAATACTTGTGCAATAACAGGTTTATCCAGACTAAGTGCAGCGAAGTGTCATTCTGGTTGATTTGTTGATCGAGGGCTTGTTGCATCAAATCTTGCAGTTCTTGATGTTGTTTTCCGCCTAGACGTTTGCGAATACTCACTAAACTCTGTAATAGATATTCACTGAAAGCCGCAAAACCTGCTTCCGGCCCTAGGCGCTCACAGAAGCCGCTATACATTTTATGCACATATTCATAGCGTAAGCGTTCGAGCCTCGCATCGTCCGACTCTTCTAGCACTAAAACATTAGCGGCTTGCATGGCATTGTAAAATGTCTGCGGCAGCGCCGAACGCCCAATCAGGAAGCTTTCATCCTCGAGCAGTAAACACGCCGCGCCACTTGTTTGGTGCTGTAGCAAGGCAATGGCGAGTTGATTTTCAAAGTTAATCTGCGTTGGCTGTGGGTCGATATTCTTTCCAAAACTAGAGCCTCTGTGATTGGCTATCCCTTCAAGATCAACCGCTTCTTTACGCTGTAGTAGAAAATCGGTTTTACCGCAGCCCGTCATCCCGCTCAAACTCAATAACGGTTGCTGAGCGGGTGCCGCTTCAATCACGCCAATCAGATATTGGCGCATGGCCTTATAGCCACCCTGAATATAGGGGACTTCGATCCCCGCTTCTTTGAGCCATTGCTGAGTGAGTTGCGAGCGCAGGCCGCCGCGAAAGCAATAAAGGTAAGCATTAGGATTGGCTTTAACATAGCTAGCCCAAGCCTCGATTCTCTGTTGCTTGATGGGACCATTCACCAGTGAATGACCTAATGCAATCGCGGCTTGCTGACCAAATTGCTTATAACAAGTACCGACTTTTTCCCTTTCACTATCCAGCATCAAGGGCAAGTTGGTCGAGTTGGGAAACGCGCCCCGAGTGAACTCTATGGGCGCTCGCACATCCATCATCGGATGTTGGTTGAGGAAAATTTCTCGATATTGCTCTGCGGCTACAATAGCGCTTGGCATCAGCACAACACCACATTCGCTGCAGTGGTCGGTGTTTCCAGTGACCCAATGCAGATTGGGGTTATGTGGTTCGCATCGAGTAGGGCAATTAATTCCGCTTCAGCTGCGGCCGAGACGGCAACTAACAGGCCACCACTGGTTTGCGGATCGCACAGTATCGCTTTTTGATGCTCGCTGAGCTCGGGGAGATGCTCGCCATAACTATCGTAATTACGGTGAGTTCCGCCAGGAACACAACCTAAGGCCAAATAATCTAAGGCGCGTGGTAACAATGGCACTGCATCAAATTTAAGCTTCGCAGTGAGGTTGGCGCCTTGGCACATTTCGAGTAAGTGTCCCGCCAGTCCAAAACCTGTGACATCGGTCAGGGCATTTACACCGCTAATTTTTGCAATGGTCGCGCCTATAGTATTGAGTTGGCACATGGCATTTACCGCAATGAGACTATCTTCATCGCGGAGTTTTTTCTGTTTTTGCGCTGTGGTTAAAATACCAATGCCGATAGGTTTAGTGAGATATAAACGATCGCCGGCTTTAGCGGTATCATTCTGTTTTAAATCACTTAAGGCAATTTGCCCGGTAACCGCGAGACCAAAAATAGGTTCGGGTGCGTCTATGCTATGACCACCGGCTAGCATGATCCCCGCTTCCATGCAGGCTTGTCTGCCGCCATCGACCACTTGCTGTGCGATTTCTGCGGGTAGTTTATTGATTGGCCAACCTAAAATTGCAATCGCCATAATAGGCGTGCCGCCCATGGCATAAATATCGCTGATCGCATTGGTCGCTGCGATACGACCGAAGGTGAATGGATCGTCAACAATTGGCATAAAAAAATCGGTAGTGCTAATGATGCCTATGTCATCATTGAGTTTGTACACTGCAGCATCGTCGCGGCTCTGATTGCCAACCAGCAGATTTGGATCGGTAAATACAGGTAATTGCGAGGCTAAGATAGTGCTGAGCACTTTAGGGGATATTTTGCAGCCACAACCTGCGCCATGACTATATTCTGTTAGCTTGATTGATTCTGGGAGTGTAACTGGGGAATCTGACATGATCTCAACAGCCTATTTAAGTGATTAAGGCATCATCATAATCAGATACGGCCACCATGCAAGGTGGCCGTATGACTTTCGGGCAGAATTGTGGCTTAGCTATAAGTTGCGGTCAGGCTGTGCCAATGTTTTTGCTGGACTAAGAAACGCGCCTTTAGCTCTTCAACTTGTTGCAATAGTTGCTGATCGACAAGTTGTTTACGCTTGGCCTCAAGCAAGGTTTTCTGTGCTTGATAGTAATCCATTAAGTGCAGCTTTAATAACTCATACTCTGCTTGGATTTTTTCAATAATTTCATCAGCATTAGGCAGGTTATTAACCTTCCGCTTGGTACGTAATAACTGCATCTGTAAGCGTGCGCTCTCGATACGTTCCTGTGGACTCGTACGCAAATCCTTAGCTAATCCCAACCAAGATAATGACTTAATCAACCATTTGGTTGGATCGTAGTGCCACCATTTAATGCCATTACGATAGTCATTTTCGAAAATATGATGGAAATTATGATAACCCTCACCGTAGGTCAACATGGCCAAGAAGCCATTATCGCGTGCAGTATTCTTATCGGTATAAGGCTGACTGCCCCACACGTGGGCTAAAGAGTTGATAAAGAAAGTGCAGTGATGCACCACCACTAAACGCAATAAACCCGCCATCAATAACATAGACAGCACGTCACCATTGAGCCAGCCAAGCAGTGCTGGCAGTCCAATGTTCATCAGCAAAACGAGTGCGAGGTAATGTTTGTGTTGCCACATGACAATACGGTCATTTTGCAGATCACGCACATTTTGATAATCGTGATAGCGTTGCGACTGATACTCACGCAGCATCCAACCGATATGGCTGTACCAGAATCCCATTTTGGCTGAGTACGGGTCCTTGTCGTTATCATCTACGTGCTTGTGGTGGACTCTGTGATCAGATGCCCAGTGCAATGCACTGTTTTGTAATGCTAAAGCACCACCAAGGGCATATATAAAACGCACCGCCGGATGGGCTTTATAGGCCTTGTGTGACCAGAGTCTGTGATAACCTGCGGTGATTGACAGGCCACTGGCAAAGGCTAAAACAATAAAAGCGATCCATTCACTGGCACCATAGCCATGAACAATACCGCGCCATGGAACTAAAATTACCGCACTGAGGAAAGTGATGGCAAACAGACTGACATTAAGCCAGATGATAGGGGGTTTTTTCATTATAGGTTTCCAAAATTCGCTTTTGAGCGTACATCTGTAAGCTAATTTAGCTTAGCTATATTGTTTGGTCAAGGACGATGGGGCTGTGTTTAATGCCTAAAAGCGGTATTATTGCGTTATTACATTCAGTTAGCGGATTTAAGAATGGGTATTCGAGCACAGCAAAAAGAGAAAACTCGCAGAGCTTTAGTCGATGCGGCCTTTAATCAGCTAAGTGCTGAGCGCAGTTTCTCAAGTCTGAGTTTGCGAGAGGTTGCTCGGGAAGCTAATATCGCGCCGACATCTTTTTATCGCCATTTTAAAGATATGAACGAACTTGGTCTTACTATGGTGGACGAGGGCGGGTTAACACTCAGGCAGATGATGCGTAAAGGCCGTCAGCGAGCTGAAGTGGGTGGCAGTGTGATCCGTATTTCCGTTGATACCTTTATGGAAGTGCTTGATTCTAATCCAAACGTATTCCGTATCTTATTGCATGAACGTTCAGGAACCTCAGCAGCGTTCCGTGCGGCAGTTGCCCGCGAAATTGAGCATTTTATTTCTGAATTGGCTCATTATACCGAAGCCAAAGCGGGGCGAACCCCCTTGCTAGCTCGTGCACAGGCTGAAGCTTTAGTTACACTGGTGTTTAATGCCGGCGCTTCCGCATTAGATATGAAACGGGCTGACCGCAAAATTCTTGCCGATCAATTAGTCATGCAATTGCGCATGGTCGCCAAAGGCGCCGAGGCTTTGCAGCATAAGGTTGAACACCGCTAATCTGAGTGAGATGTAGATTTACTAAAATAATGGAGCCTAAGGCTCCATTATTTTTAGCGAATTTACGTTTAAGTGTTATGCAGTCGAGCTCAGTGTATCTGAAGTGATTAACGACGCTCGAGTAGTACACCCGTTTCCATGTGATCTGTGTAAGGGAACTGATCAAACAAGGCAAAGCGGGTCACTCTATGGGTTTCGTTCAGTTGTTGCAGGTTATCTTTTAAGGTTTCAGGGTTGCAGGAAATATACAAAATCCGCTCATAACCTTGGACTAACGCCAGCGTATCAGGATCAATCCCCGCGCGTGGTGGGTCGACAAAAATGGTGTTGCAAACATAGCTGTCAAGATCGATACCTTCTAAACGTCTAAAGCTGCGTTTCTTCGCCATGGCATCGCTAAAGTCTTCGGCTGACATACGAATAATCTGTAGATTATCAATACCATTCACTTCGATATTGTATTGCGCCGCATCGACTGAAGGCTTAGCGAGTTCGGTGGCCAATACGCGATTAAAGTTTTGCGCTAGTGCGATAGAGAAGTTGCCATTACCACAGTAGAGCTCGAGTAAGTCTCCCTTACTGTTTTGAGTCGCATCGATAGCCCACTCCAGCATTTTTACGGAAACTTTGGCATTGGGTTGAGTAAAACTGTTTTCGATTTGCTTATATAAGAAGGTTTTATCATTTACTTGTAATGACTCAACCACAAAGTCTTTATCTAAATCGATTTTTTGCTTACGGGCACGGCCGATGATGTTGACGTTAAACTGGCTACTTAACTTGGCTTTCAGTGCAACCGCATCGGCGCGCCATTGGTCATCAAGCTGCCTGTGATAAAGCAAAGACACTAAAATCTCGCCGCTTAAAGTCGACAAAAAATCCACTTGGAACAATTTGTGCCTTAGACTCGGATTCGGTTTCAGCTCGGCGATTAAGGCCGACATCATTTGATTGATGAGTACGCTAGCTGGTAAGTATTGATCGCAACGTACTTTCTCATTCAATACTTTATCGAACATGTAATAGTATAAGTCGTCACCATCATGCCACATGCGGAATTCGGCGCGCATACGGTAGTTAGCTGGCTCTGAGGCAAAAACTTCAACACTCGGTGTTTCAAATTGGGCAAAGGCTTGTTCTAGCTTGATACGCTTGTATTCTAACTGCGTATCATAAGTCTGAGGGTCCATTGCTGCTAAGTTCATTGTTTGATTCACCGTTGCTGTAAATTGGGGCGCAAATATTATACTAGGTGACACGAATGTCCAGTATCTTGCTTTTGCGGTTTTCGCAAAGCTATGGGAAAATCCGCGCACTTGAATGTGGTTCTATGGTATTTGGCTGGATTCCGTCGGTAAAGCAGCCATCGAATCGTTAATGCGTCCAATCTGTATAGTTTATTTATATATCCGAAACTGGAGATTCGCTTGTCGCGACCTATATTAGTGTTTGATTCTGGGATTGGTGGCCTATCTGTACTGGCTGAAATCCGTAAGAGTTTACCCGATAGCGACTATTGCTATCTTTTCGACAACGCTAGGTTGCCCTATGGTGAGCTGGAAGAGCAGGTATTAATTTCTGGCTGTGTCGAATTAGTAGGCGATCTTGTGGCTCGTACCAATGCAATGATAGTGGTCGTTGCCTGCAATACTGCAAGTACTGTTGTGTTACCGGCATTACGTGCACATCTTACAGTCCCTGTCGTAGGTGTTGTCCCCGCCATTAAACCCGCCGCTCTAATGTCTAAGAGCAAACGTATTGGACTCTTGGCTACACCTGGCACAGTTAAGCGTCATTATACCCATGAACTCATCAGCCAATTTGCTGATGATTGCCATGTCGAACTCTTTGGTTGTTCTGAATTAGTGATGATGGCAGAACAAAAAGTGGCGACTGGAATGTTGGATATGCATAGATTGGCACAGTTACTGGCACCAGTCGTTGCCGCACAATTGGATGTTCTCGTACTAGGTTGCACTCATTTCCCTATGATCAAAGCTGAATTACAACAAGTTCTCGGTGCGGGCGTAAAACTAATGGATTCTGGCGCTGCTATTGCTAAGCGAGTTGTTACTCTTTTAACGCAACAGAATCTTATTGTGGAAGAGCACAGAGTAACAGATGAGAGAGAAGCCGTAAGGGAGTCAGTGATGCAAGCTTTCTATACTAAGGTGGGAATCAGCGAAGGGTTAACAACAACATTAATTGATTGTGGCTTTTCAACTATCGAACGAATCACCACAACCAACTAAATTACAAAATAAAGCAAAACAGTTTAAGCGATAATGCTACTCGTCTGTCCCTGTACGGTCGGCAGCTTCCGAATCTTGTGTTTTTGCTTCTCTTACTTTTAAGGTTCTTTCTTGGAAACTATAGTCATTCAGTTTAACCATGGCTTTCTGAGCGCCTGATTCTGACATCTCCACAAAACCAAAACCTTTACGACGACCCGTCTTACGATCTCTGACTAAACGCACAGAGTTTACGGGACCAAATTCGCCAAATAATACTTTTACTTCACCCTCATGAACACGATAAGGCAGGTTACCTACATATAAGGTCATAGTAGGGCCAACATATTGTTCTTCTGAAGCATGAGATGATGAAGTCTCTGGAACAAATTTAAAAACAAGACTTGCAATGATAGCGCCAGCGACAAAAGCAATAGCTGATAATGGCGTTGCGAACTGAGATAGTGCTACTGCGCCAATAATGGCGACAATCAAGACAATAAGAAATGACTTTTGCATAAGAATGCTCTCTGATGAATGGGAAATTGATAAATAACTGTTAACAGCAAGTATATGGTAATGAATTATTTACTTTTACACTAGACCATTGCTGAAATATTGAGCGTGAATTATCAATTATTAGATAAAAAACCTTACTTATCTCCGATAAATAGAGCTTATAAGCTAAAAAATGGTCATAACGTTTAAAATATCGACGTGCGATTCAATGATCGATAAAAAGCACTTGCGGACTTTCTCAATCTCCCTATAATGCGCATCCACTGACACGGCAGACAGCGTAACGCAAGTTAAGCAAAAAAAGCCAAGCAGTTCATCGGTTAGTAAGCTAAACGATGAGTGTTGAGAAAGTTGAAAAAACTACTTGACGCACTAACGGGAATGCGTAAAATACGCAGCCCTGACCCGCTGAAAACTCAGTGTGTGGTCAACGCTCTTTAACAATTTATCAAGCAAATCTGTGTGGACACTCACAGGTGTTGAGTTAATCGAAACTGCTTAACCTTCGGGTTGGCAGCCAAAAATTTAAATCAATGTTTTCAAGTCATTCTCCTTAACGGGAAGGTGATTGAGTGTTCATAGTAATATGTACATACAGTAATGTATGAAGTGAAACGCGATGCTTCTTAGTGAGCAAAGCGAATCAAAACAGTAGAATTCATTGAGCCGCTGAAGTCGCAAGACGGAAGCAACAAAACTTTAATTGAAGAGTTTGATCATGGCTCAGATTGAACGCTGGCGGCAGGCCTAACACATGCAAGTCGAGCGGCAGCRCAAGGGAGTTTACTCCTGAGGYGGCGAGCGGCGGACGGGTGAGTAATGCCTAGGGATCTGCCCAGTCGAGGGGGATAACAGTTGGAAACGACTGCTAATACCGCATACGCCCTACGGGGGAAAGGAGGGGACCTTCGGGCCTTCCGCGATTGGATGAACCTAGGTGGGATTAGCTAGTTGGTGAGGTAATGGCTCACCAAGGCGACGATCCCTAGCTGTTCTGAGAGGATGATCAGCCACACTGGGACTGAGACACGGCCCAGACTCCTAC